>NZ_JBFBND010000013.1:0-130144 GCF_040702905.1 Kineococcus sp. NPDC059986
CGCCGCGATCGCGGCGACGTCCTCGGAGGTGGTCCAGCGGGCGCGGTCCACGTGCGGGTCGATGACCAGCGTGGTCCCGGTCGCCGCGGCCGCGGTCAGGACCGCGTCCAGGTCCGCACCGAGGACGGAGGTGTGCGCCGAGGGCGCGGTCAGGCCGTGCGCGGCCAGCAACGGGGCCAGCGAGGCGGCCGCACCGGTCAGCCCGAACGGTTCGACCTTCGTGAACCCGATGCCGGCCAGCCGGGCCAGCGTGGCGTCGGGGTCGGCGGCCAACGCCTCGCGCACGGTGTACAGCTGCACCGAGATCTGCGACACGTCCAGCACGGGTCCGGGGGTGGTGGGGGAGGTCATGGGCGGAGCGCGTCCTCTCATCGATGAGCGGCGTGCAGAGCGTCGTCGTCGACGCCCCTGGTCCGGCGCGGTGAGCCGAACCGGTTCAGTGGAAGATAGGCGAGGAATCTCCTCAGCACCAGCCCCCACGCCGCACCGACCTCGTTGCGATACGGAAACTTTCTACAGAATCTCGGATCGCCGATCGGTCCACGCCCCGCGACCGGGTGGGAGCATCGCCCGATGACCGTCCCTCGCCCCTCCCCCGGGCCCCGACTCGTGGCCACCTGCTGGACGACCGCGGGGACCGCCCGCCCGTTGGACGAACCGGAACTCGCGTCGCACTCGCCGTTCGAACGGATCGACGCGGTCGCGGACGGTGGCTGGTCCGGCCTGGGGTTCGCCCACGACGACCTCGACCTCATGCGGCGCACGACGGGTTTCGCCCCGGTCGCCGAGCACGCACGTGCGCGCGGGCTGGACCACGTCGAGGTCGAACTCGTCGGCGACTGGTGGCTCGACCCGGCGCGGTGGCGCGAGCGCTGGTCCCTCCTGCTGGACGCCGCCGAGGCGTTCGGCTCCCCCGTCGTGAAGGCCGGGAGCGCTTTCGGCGTCCCCTGGTCCGACCTGTCGGTCCTCGTGGACCCCCTGCGGCGGCTGGCGGTCGAGGCCGCCGACCGCGGCACCCGGGTGGCGCTGGAACCCCTGCCCTTCGCCGTCGTCGGGTCGGTCCCCGCCGCGGCCGACCTCGTGCGCCGGGTCGACCACCCGGCGGCCGGTCTGACCGTCGACCTCTGGCACGTGGCCCGCGCCGGGACGACGCTGACGGAACTGACCGCGTGCCTCGACGCCGACCGCGTCTTCCAGGTCGAACTCGACGACGCCGACGCCGACCCCGTGGGTGACCTGTTCGAGGACACCCGCGACCGGCGCCGCTACTGCGGCGAGGGCGACCTGGACGTCGTCGGGTTCGTGCGGGTCCTGCGCGACCTCGGGGTCGACGTTCCGTGGGGCGTGGAGGTCCTGTCCGAGGAGCACCGACGCGCGGGCCTGGAGGAGGGACTGCGTCGGGCGCGGGACACGGCCCTCGCGGTCCTCCTCGCCGCCGGACCTCAGCCGCCGAGCACCGGCAGCTGCAGGTAGGAGGCGTGCTGCCCGCCCGTGTGGACGACGTGGGTGCCGGCGTTGGCCCCGACGTACTCCTCGATGCCGGGCATGAGGGTGCCGAGCAGGTTCGCGGAGCTGACGACGAAGCGGAGCTGCTCCCCGGGCCGGAACACCACCCCGAGGGGCAGCAGGTCGATCTCGACGTCGACGACCTGCCCGTCCTGCAGCGGCTCCACCCGGTCGAAGGTGTGGGCCGGGACGTCCGGGGTCGACAGGGTCGGGTCCAGGTGGCGCGCGGAGACGCGCAGCCGCCCGTCGCTTCCCTTGTACCTCAGGATCGTGGCGCCGTGGTCGGTGAGGTCGTGCACCCGGGCGCCCGTGTTCGGGGTCGTGAACGCGGCCAGCGGGGTGCCGTGCGCGTCCAGCTTCTGCACCAGCACGAACAGGTCCATGTCGTCGGCACCGCGGGCCTCGACCCAGAGGTGGGCCTTGGGGTGTCCGACCAGGACGGTCTCGGTCTCGAACCGCGTGGTGAAGGACACCCGGTCGGGGTCGACCCCGACCACGTACGCCGCCTCCACCGCCGCGGCGGGCGCCTCCCGGCCGAGGGTCCGGCGGGCTCCGTCGAGGTAGAACCTCGTCGACACGGCCTCGGGCGGTGGGAAGCACGGCGCCGGAACGTCCGTGCGGTCCCCGCCGGCCAGGTCCAGGACGGAGTACCGCACCCGGGGCGTCTGCTCCCACCCGTTCTCCACGCCCTTGAGGAAGTGGTCGAAGAACCGGCGCAGGTCCTCGACGTTGGCCTCGTCGTAGTAGTCCGGCCACTCCTGGGTGTTGTGGATCCGCAGCCACTTCTGCTCCGAGGCCATCCGCCGCCAGGCGCGGAACGTCCCCGCGGTGTGCAGGGTGTTGGAGTAGCTGGCCACCACGTACGCGGGCACGGTGATCCGCTCGAAGTCGGGGGCCTTCTGCGCCCACAGGTCGTCGAACAGCGGGTGGATCTCGACCTCGGCCAGGACGTCCTCCTTGCGGTTCCTCCCGAAGAAGCTGCCCTCCTGCAGTTGCCGGACGAAACCGACGTCCGGCATCCCGCCGCGCAGGGCCAGGTCGCGGTAGACGTCGCTGACCCCCTCCCAGGGGTTGATCGCGACCAGGTGCGGGGGTTGCTCCGCCGCCGTGAACCACTGCGCCACCGCGAGGTAGGACGTGCCGGACATGGCGACCTTGCCGTCGCACCAGTCCTGGTCGGCCAGGAACTCGACGAGGTCGTGGCAGTCCCGACCCTCCTGGCGGTCCCAGAGCACGCTGTCGCCCTCGGAGTCCACGACACCGCGGACGTCGGGGTTGGCCACCGCGTACCCGTGCGCGCACCAGTACGCGGGGTCGGGCGCCTCGAACTTCTCCAACCCCGACACGGAGGAGTTCGACAGGCCGACGAGTGCGAAGACGCCTGTGACGCTCGCCGAGGTGCCCTGCCCCTTCCCGTACGGGCTCCACGCCACGATGACCGGAACCCGTTCGCCGGTCAGGGTCCCGGCCGGGCGGAAGACGTCCACGTGGACGGTGACGCCGTCGCGCAGCCGGACCGGGACGTCCTTGTCGAGGACGACGTCGACCGGCAGGGCCTTGAACGTCGGCGCGACCCGGTGGCCGGCGGGCAGCGTCCGCGTACCGGGGTCGAAGGGGGTGAGGACTCCGCGACGGAAGGGCGGCAGCGGGGTCGAGGCGGTGTAGGTCTTCAGGTCCTGGCTCACGGGGAGCTCCTCTGCTCGAGCCGGGGTTGCTCACCGGCGCGCCGGCGGGCCGGCATCGCCCGGTCCGCTCCACCACCGTACGGACGACGGTGCTCGGTCGGGGCGGGCCACCGACTCCGACATCAGGTGACTCTCCGTAGCTGGCCGGTGCTGTGTGAGATGGTCAGGAGGTGGAGGCCGGCGGGCACGACAGCGGACTGGTGCACGTGCAGCTGCTGGGGTTGCCGGTGCAGGCGCGGCTGCGCTTCAGCCAGCACCTGCAGGACCTGACCCGGGAGCTCTCGCTCGTCCAGATCGGGGCCGAGCGACGAACGGGACCGGCCCTGCCTCCGCGACTGCTGGGGATCGCCGCTGAGCTGAACGGCCCCTACGCCGCCTTCCGCGTGGCGCCCGACGCCGTGGTGCACGAGGCCCTGCTCGCCGGGAAGGACCACTGCGACGTCACCTACGTCGTGCCCCCGAGCGCGGGAGGCTTCCTGCGGCGGCTCGGGGAGGTGCTGGAGGAGGCGGACGACTTCTGCCGCGGGCGGGCGGAGATGCTGCTCCTGCCCGCCTCCCAGGAGGTGGTGGCCTACCGGCAGTGGATCGTGGCGGAGTGCGGCCGCCAGCTCGCCGGCGAGCCGCCGCGGCCGTGGCGCGTCCTGTCCTCCCCGACCCCGGCCGAGACGGTCGAGGGACGGGTGCGCGCAGTGCCGCCGCCGACGGCCCGGACGGGCGATCCCGCGGGCGAGGCGCTGGACGAGGCGGTGGACGAGGCGGTGGACGAGGCGCAGCGAGGGGTGGTGCGCCGGCCCCTGGCGATGGAGTCGGTGGCCAGCAGCGTCTCCGCCGCGCGCCGCTACGTGCGGGAGGTCCTGCGGGAGGTGGGGGCCGCGGACCTCGAGGAGTCCGCGGAGCTCGGCGTGTCGGAGCTGGTCACCAACGCCGTGCTGCACGCCAGGAGCGCCTTCACCGTCGCGGTGCGCGAGGTGGGCGGTGGCCGGATCCGGATCGAGGTCGGCGACACCTCGCCCCTGCCGCTCCAGCCACGCCCGTCCGCACTCACCGCCACCACCGGGCGCGGCCTGCAGCTGGTCGCGGACCTCTCCGTGGACTGGGGGGTGGAGGAGCCGGTCACCGGTGGGCCGGGCAAGACCGTCTGGTTCGAGCCGCGGGGCGCGGACGCCGAGGAGTCGGCGGCCCAGGACTGGAGCCTGGACCTCGACGCCCTCCTCTGACGCGCCCTCCCTACACGGCGGGGAACGTGTCCGTGGGGTCCGGCCCGTCGCTGCCCGCGGCGTAGGTCTCCAGCGGCACCTCGTCCGCGCGCCACGCCTCGATGACCGGGGCGAGGATCCGCCAGCAGTCCTCCGCGGTGTCCCCGCGCACGGACAGCAGCGGATCACCGTCGAGGACGCCCGCGAGCACCTCGCCGTACGCGGGGAGCTGGGAGTCGGCCAACTGCGCCGTCAGCGTCGCCCCCTCCAGGTCGAACGGGTTGCCCTCTGCGTTGACGGTGAGGTCCAGGCTGACCGTGTCGGGTTTGAAGCCCAGGCGGAGCCGGGTCGGCGCGGGTTCCCCCTGCAAACCCGTCACGAGGTGCGGGACGGGTTTGTAGGTGATGACGGCCTCCTTGCGGGCTCGGCCCAGGGCCTTGCCCGACCGGAGCCGGAACGGCACCCCCGCCCACCGCCACGTGTCGACGTGCAGGACGACCTCGGCGAGCGTCTCGGTCTGGCGCGAGGGGTCCACCCCGTCCTCGGCGGCGTAGTCGGGCAGGTCCCGGTCCCCGATCCGGCCCGCGGTGTACCGGGCGCGACGGCTCGCCTCGGCAGGGGTCCCCGCGAGCCGCGTCGCGCGCAGGACCTGGGCCTTGCGGTCGCGGAACTCGCGTTCGTCCAGGGCGGCCGGCGCGTCCATGGCGAGGACCGCGAGCACCTGCAGCAGGTGGCTCTGGACCATGTCCACGAGCGCACCGGCCTTGTCGTAGTAGCGGGCGCGACCCTCCAGGGCGAGGTCCTCGTCGTAGAACACGTCGACCCGTTCGACGTGACCGGCGTTCCACGTCGGTTCGAAGAGGCGGTTCGCGAACCGCACCCCGAGGGTCCCGAGCACCGTCGAGGTGCCCAGGAAGTGGTCCACCCGGTGCACGTGCTCCTCCGGCACGAGCTGGGCGACGACCTGGTTCAGCT
Source organism: Kineococcus sp. NPDC059986 (assembly GCF_040702905.1). Classification (NCBI taxonomy): domain Bacteria; kingdom Bacillati; phylum Actinomycetota; class Actinomycetes; order Kineosporiales; family Kineosporiaceae; genus Kineococcus; species Kineococcus sp. NPDC059986. Next base: position 5,363 of record NZ_JBFBND010000013.1, read on the forward strand.
CGTGCGCGGACGCCTCGTCCGAGCCGAAGGGCTTCTCCATGACCAGCCGGGTGCTCGCGGGCAGGTCCCGCCCGACGAGGCCGCGGCAGGCCTGCGCGGTGATGGCCGGCGGCAGCGCGAAGTAGACGGCCACGGGCGCGGTGCACGAGGTCAGCAGGTCCAGCAGGGCGTCGGGGTCGGTGACGTCGACGCGGGCGTACCGGCTGCGGTCGCGGACGGCGTCGGCGGCCGCGGTGTCCCCGTGCTCGTCGAGACCGGCGAACGCCTTCGTCACCACCTCGCGCCAGCGCGCGTCGTCCCAGTCCTCCGCACCGGCCCCCACCAGTTCCAGCGACGACCCGTGACCGTGGTCGGGGTCCTCGCGCCGGTCGGACACGAGCAACCGCGCCAGGCCCGGCAGCAGCAGCCGCGACGCGAGGTCGCCGCTGGCCCCCAGCACGAGCAGGGTCGCGACGGGGTCACCCCCGTGGTGCCCGTCCTGCCGGGCGCCGGCGGCGCCGTGTCCCCCGGCCTCCGTCCCACCCGTGGCCGGGTTCTGCCCCGCCGACCGACCGTGCGTCTGCTCGTTCCCTGGCCCGCTCACGGGATCACCCTGCCCGCGGTGCGTCCCGTCCGCGAGACGGCACCCCGGGACCCCGCGAAGTCCCAGGGAACTCCGGGTGCGGGGTCAGCCGAGGTGGTCGCTCAGGAACCCCACCGTCTCGGCCAGCGCCTCGGCCGCCACCGCGGGCGAACCCGCCCAGAGGTGGTCCGCGCCCGGCCAGGTCCGGACCCGCACCGGGACCCCGGCCGTCGTCAGGGCGCGTTCCATGCGGGCGACCTGCCGCACGGGGACGAAGCGGTCGCCCTCGCCGTGCAGCAGCAGGAAGCTCGTCGCACCGGCGGCGGCCGGGTCGACGTGCCGGGCCGGGCTGGCGTCCGCGGTGAGCACCGGATCGGCGCCGACGGGACGACCGAGCAGCCGCGCCTCGCGCGACGTCGCGGCGTCCGGTCCGTCCGGGTCGCCGCCGCCGTCGGAGGCCACCTCGGCCAGGTCGACGGGCGCGTACCAGGAGACGACGGCCGCGGGCCGGGGGCCGGCGTCGAGCGGGTCCTCGCTCACGGCCACGGCCAGCGCGAGGTGGCCGCCGGCGGACTCCCCCCACAGCCCCAGGCGCGCGGCGTCGACACCCAGCGCGGCCGCCCGGGCGCGCAGGAACCGCACCGCCGCGCGCACGTCGTCGCGCGGGGCGGGCCACGTCGCCTCCGACGACAACCGGTGGTCGACGGCGGCGACCGCCAGGCCCGCCCGCGTCAGGTCGCCGACGAGGTCGGCGAACGGGGTGGGACCCAGCCAGCGGCGGTCACCGGTGGCCCAGCCGCCGCCGTGGACGAACACCACGACGGGCGGCGGGTCCGCGCCGGGGGCGGGCAGGTGCAGGTCGAGTTCCAGCGGTCGGCACCCCGGGGGCGCGGCGTAGGCCACCGCCCCGAGGAACCGCCCACCCCGTCCGTCCGGGACGGGGGCCGGCAGCGACCAGTCGAGGACGTCGGGCGGCCGGGGCAGGTCCGGCCGTCGGGTCACCGGCCCTCCTCGTCCCCGGTCACGTCCCAGCGGAACTGGGGCATGAGCTCGACGTCCAGCGCGCGGGCCGCGGCGAGCAGCCGCGGCACCTCGGGGACGAACGGTGGTTGTTCGCCGAGGTCGTCGGTGGGCGTCCCCATGGCTTGCGGGAACCGCTCGAACCCCCCGGTCACGACCCCGAGGAGCTGTGCGGCCTCCTCCACCCGGTAGGCGTGCGGCAGACCGGCCGGGACGAACCCGAAGCCCCCGGCCCGCAGGAGGTGCGTGCGGTGCCGTCCGTCGCGGTCGGCCAGGAACAGGCGGACCGCTCCGTCGAGCACGTGGAAGACCTCGTGCGTCCCTGCGTGGGAGTGGGTCGGGATGAGTTCCCCGGACGGGCAGGTGCTCGTGAAGACGCCGAACTGCCCCTCGGTCTCGTCGCCGCTCACGAGGAGGGTGAACAGGTCCCCGAAGAGGTTCGCGTGCTCCCCCTCCCCCCGGCGCAGGACGTACGGTTCCGGCCGGCCCGGCAGCACGCCGGACCAGGCGGGGCGACCGTCGGCGTCACGCAGGTGCTGGAACGACACGGGCACTCCCCCGGCTGGTGCTGCGGGCCGTCGCGACGAGGTCGCGGTAGACGGCGGCGGACGGTTTCGCGGTGCGCTCGAGCGTCGCCCGGTCGACGGCGAACAACCCGAGCTTGGGGCCGTAGCCGAAGATCCACTCGAAGTTGTCGAGCAGCGTCCAGTGGCAGTACCCCAGGACGGGCGTCCCCGCGGCGATCTCGTCGGCCAGGAGTTCCAGCGAGGCCGGCAGGAACGCCGCCCGTTCGGTGTCGTCCTCGGTCTGCATCCCGTGCTCGGTGACGAGCACGGGGACGCGGGACACCTCGTGCGCGTACCGGACGGCACCGGCCAGGGACGACGGGTCGACCGAGGACCCCATGCCGTTCAGCGGACCGTCCGGGACCACGTCCCCGTCCGGACCGTGCCAGAGCACCTCGTAGTTCTGCACGCCCACGAAGTCGTCCTCCCGTGCCACGTGCAACCAGTGGTCGTAGACGGCGGCGCGGCGCGCGTCCCGGCGGGCCTCACCCCCGGGGACGGCACGTTCGTCGGCCAGGGCGATCGACACCCCGACGGGGAGGTCGGACCGCACGGCCTTCGCCGCGGAGCGCGCGGCCCGGTGCGCCCGGGTCAGGGCGTGGCAGAACGCGTCCTGCGCGTCGGCGGGCACCACGTTGGAGGAGTAGTAGCTCGACGTCCCGGCCGCGCGGGCCGCGCTGGCGAGCATGTCCCGCTTGAGCGTCTCGGCCTCGGGCGGGAGTTTCCCGCTCGCCTGCAGCAACTGCTCGAGGTTGGGTTCGTTGAGCGTGACCGCCGCTTCGAGCCGGTCCCCGAGGCGGCTCGTCACCCGGTGGACCTGGTCGGCGAACCGGTCGGCGGCGTCGGGGGCGAGCCAGGAACCCGCGGCGGCGAACCAGTGCGGCGACGTGAAGTGGTTGTACGTCACGAGGGGGCGCAGGCCACGGGCGAGGGCCGCGTCGACGAGGTGGTCGTAGTGGTCGAGCGCCGCCACGGAGACCTCGCCCCGGGCGGGTTCCACGCGGGCCCACTCGACGGAGAACCGGAAGGCGTCGAGACCGAGGCCGGCGACGAGGTCGAGGTCGCTCTCGACGCGTTCGTAGCTGCCGCAGGCGGGCCCGGACGGTTCCACGAACAGCGTCGGCTCGGTGTGCTCGAGGAACCACGTGTCGCTGTGGACGTTGTCGCCCTCGGTCTGGTGGCCGGCCGTCGCGACGCCCCAGAGGAAGTCGCGGGGGAAGGGTTGCACGGGAGGCACCTCTCGGTTTCGGGTTCAGGGGTTTCGGGGTTCAGGGGTTTCGGGGTTCAGGGGTTTCGGAGTTCAGGGGTTTCGGGGTGTCGGGGTTTCGGAGTGGCAGGGTAGGGGTTTCGCGTTCCGGCGTCGGGTTCGGGTCAGCGGGCACCGCGGACGAAGGTCACCGCGAGGCCACCCAGCAGGGCGGCCCCCGCCCCGGCGAGGAAGAGCGCGGACCAGTTCCGGTCCGCTCCGTGGACGCCGATGGCGATGAGGGCCGGCGCGACCGCGGCCACGACGGTCGTGGGCAGGTTGTCGGCCACCTTGACGAGGCCGAGGTCCTTGGCCGGGTTCTCCGGGTCGGGCAGCACCTGGGTGGCGAGCGCGAGTTCCACGGCGAAGTACACGCCCTGGCCGAGGCCCACGACGGCGCAGGCGAGCAGGTAACCGGGGAACGTCGTGACGACGGCCGCGAGCACGAGGCCGGCGGCGAAGACGAGGGCCGCGAGCACGATGAAGGGTTTGCGCCTCCCGACGCGGTCGCTGAGGCGGCCGACGGCCGGTGCCACGAGCAGCGTGACCCCGGCGTTGACGACGACGGTCAGCAGGATGGAGGGGTTCAGACGGTCGGGGGCGATGTGCATCCGGGCCATGAGGAACAGCGGCTGGTAGAGGTTGAGGGCGGCGACGCCGGAGAAGACGAGCATCCGGCTGGTGAACACCCAGGCGAAGTCGCGGTGGCGCAGGGGGTTCACCCAGAACATGCCGAGGACCTGGCGCAGGCCCACCCGGGGCCGGGGGTCGGGATGGCACCGGTCGGGCACTGCCACCGCGAGGAGCACGAGGCAGATGACGGCCAGCCCGGTGGGGAGCGCGACGAGCGGCACGAGCTCGGAGCCGAACGGCGACGTGATCCCGAGACCGGCGAGTGCGCCCAGCGGAGTGCCCAGGCTGACCAGTGCGGTGGCCGGGCCCCGCCGGTCGGCGGGCAGCTGGTCGGTGAGCAGGGCCGTGCACGTGACGGTCGCCCCGACGAAGCCCAGGGTGATGAGGAGCTGGGCGACCACGTAGGTGGGGACGTCGGCAGCCACGACGAGGAGCGCCCCGCCCGCGACGTACGAGACCGCGGAACCGACCAGGAACGGCCGGCGACGGCCCGCGCGGGACCGGGACCGGTCGCTGAGGGTGCCGACGAGCGGCAGGGCCACGAGTGTGAAGACGCCGGCGATGCCGCTGGACAGGGAGACCGTCGTCGTCGCGGTGCTCGCACCGAGCTGGTCGGCCTTGAGCGCCAACGTCAGGAGGGCCGCCGACATCGTGGCGGCCCCCGCGCCCACGCAGGCCAGGAGCAGCAGGAGGGAGAACCCGCGGGGTGCGGCCGGGCGCGGGGCGGAGACGGGGATGGAGAGCTGGGAGGGAAGGGTCATGGCTTCCTCGCCGGGTGTCGGGGGCCGCCGGAGCGGCCGTGTTCGTCGTCGAACGTCCACCCCGTCATCGGGGTGGCCCGACCGTACTCCCAAAACATGAAGGTGTCCATGTTTTCGCGTTCGCTACCGTGCGCGCATGGCTGGACCGCGCGGCGAGTACCGCAAGAGCGCCGAACGCCGGGCCCAGATCCTGCAGGCGGCCACGAGCGTCTTCGCACGCACGGGGTACTCGGCGAGCTCGGTCAGCGAGATCGCCCGGGTCGTGGGGATCAGCCAGACCGGGGTGCTCCACCACTTCGCGGGCGGCAAGCCGGCGCTGCTGCAGGCCGTCCTGGAACAGCGCGACGCGCGCGCCGAGGACCGCCTCGGCGGACGGCGGGGCCGGGAGTTCCTCTCCGGCCTCGTCGCCATCTCCAGGGCCCAGGCCGACCAGCGCGGGCTCGTGCAGCTCTACCGGCTGCTGGCCGCGGAAGCGACCGACCCGGCCCACCCGGGGCACGAGTACTTCTCGACGCGGTTCCGCCGCATCGCCGACGCCGTCACGCAGGCCTACCGCGAGGTGGCCGCGGCCGGCGGACTGCGCCCCGGCGTCGACCCGCGGACCGCCGCCCTGCGCACCCTCGCCATGACAGAGGGGTTGGAGGTGCTGTGGCTGCAGGGGTTCGAGGTGGACATGGGCGGCGACATCGCCGACTTCCTGGACGCCCAGTTGGTGGAGCCCCTGCCCCGGGGATGACCTCGACCGCCGGGGAGCGGGCGGGCTCGGCACGCCGCGTCGACCCACCCCGGCGTCGGGCCCGGACCCCGAGGGGTCCGGGCCCGCCCGCTCAGGCCGTCGGCGCCGGGAACAGCCCGGAGCGCAGGACGAACGAGCTGTCGGCCCGGCCGAGGTCGGACCCGTCGGCCTTCTGGGCGTAGACCACGAACCCTGCGTGGCGCAGCTGCAGGGTCCGGTCGGCCCACACCTGGAACGTCGTCCCCTGCCCGGCCGCGCCCGCCACGGCGGCGAACGTCGCCCGGCCCGCGAACCCGCTGCTCCCGTCGTTGCGGACGAGGCCGAGCACCCCGCCGCCGGCCGGCGCGGTGAGGAACCACCCGGGCCAGGTCGTCGCCTCGAAGGACACGCCCGCCCCGTCGGCCAGTCCCGGGCGCACGACCCACGAGGTGTCGGTCTTCACGCCACCGGCGCTGCCGGTGCCCGCCTGACGCAGGTACACCCCGAAGTTCTCGTGCTGGATCCGGTAGCCGGGGAAGTTCACGGCCTCGAACCCGAGCGAGCGGCCCGGGGTCAGCGGCAGCGGGGGTGCCGGGACGAAGGCGCCGCGGACGGTGAAGGTGCTGTCGGCCCGCCCGAGGTCGGAGGTGTCCGCCTTCTGCGCGAACAGCTGGTAGTTCTGGTGCCGCAGCTGCAGCGTGCGGTCCCCCCAGACCTGCAGGGAGGTCCCCTGGCCGGTCGCGCCGGTCACGGGCGCGAACGAGGCCCGGGCGGCGAAACCCTTCGACCCGTCGTTCCTGACGAGCCCGAGCGCTCCCCCGCCGACCGGTGCCGCGAGGTAGTACCCCGGCCACGTGACGGCCTCGAACGACATCCCCCCGGCGTCCGCGAGCCCCGGGCGCACGGCCCACGAGGTGTCGGTCTGGACGCCGTAGGCGCTGCCCGCGTTCGCCTGCCGCAGGTGCACGGCGAAGTTCTCGTGCTGGATCCGGTAGCCCGGGAAGTTCACGGCCTCGAAACCCACGGCGGTGTCGACCGTGAGCGGCGCCGTCCCGGACGGGTCGGCCCCCGGGTCACCGGTGCCACCCACCTGGGTGGCGGTGCCGACCGTGACGAGACCGGCTGCACCGCGGCGGATCGTCAGCATCTGGGCCGCCGAGGGGACCCCCTTGGCGTCGACGACGGTCAGCAGGTAGTCGCCCGGGGGCAGGACGTCGACGGACGAGGGCAGGGAGGCGGAGACCGTCGTTCCGTTCTGCCGGACCGACAACGGCACGCGGCGCTGGTCGGTGTTCTCCGAGTGGGTGACGCAGCCGGCGCTGATGAGCGAGGCCGCCGTCACCGTGCGGTCGTCGGCCAGGCCGAGGGTGATCGTGCCCCCGTGGGTCGCCGAACCGGCGATCGAGGTCAGGACCGGCCGGGAGGCCCACGTCACGGACCCGTCGGCGGCCTGCGTGAACAGGTAGGGCGGGTAGAACAGTTCGGCGTTGAGGTTGTCCTCCGGGCCGGGGACGCCGCCGCCGCCGGTGAAGACCGCACCGCTCGGCAGGAGCAGCGCCGTGGAATGGTAGGTGCGGGTCCGGGCGGCGGTCGCGGCGGGCCGCCAGGTTCCGGCGGAGGGGTTCCACAGCTCGGCCTGCTTGACGGAGTTCCCGTCGCCGCCCTGCGTGCCGACCCGGGTCCCGCCGGAGGCGAGGACCTCACCGGTCGGCAGCACCGTGAGGTTCAGCCAGTTGCGGTTGTTGGCCATGGCGTTCGTGGAGCTGATCGCCGGGGTGCTGCCGTTGACGTCGACGACCGCGGCGGCCGCGGTCGCGGTCGTGCCGTCCTCGTTGAACGGCTGCCCGCCGCCGACGACGAGGATCCTGCCGGGGGCGTACATGACCTGCGACCCCGAGACGCGGGGGTTGAAGGGCAGGGTGCCGACCTTGCGGATCGAGCCGCTCCCGCTCACCGACAGGTCCCAGACCTGGTCGCCGGAGGTCCCGACGACGGTCCCGCGGGGGCCGTTGAAGGCGCGGGGGTACCACCAGCGGTTGTCCTCGGCGCCGAAGGCCATCGTGCTGGTCGCGCCCGTCAGGGACGTCCAGGCCCCGGTCCCCGAACCGATCTCGGGCACCGTCGCGACCCCGCTGCTGTGTCCTGCGGGTTCCGGTAGGCGCCGGTGTTGTAGTAGTCCCCACCGCCCAGGACGAGGACGCGACCGTCGGTCAGGCGCAGCGACGTGGCGTACCAGCGCTGGTGGCTGACGTTCTGGCCCATCGTCTGCTGGTGGGTCACCGGGTCGTAGAGCATCGTCATGGTCGTGGAGTTGCCGCCGACCATGAGGAACCGCCCGTCGGGCAGGATGGCCGGCCCGTTGCAGAAGCTGTTGTAGTCGTTCATCGACGGCGTCTGCGTGTGCGCGCCGCGGGCGAACCCGCCCGCCACGTCCCAGTCGTCGTAGGCCGTGCCGCCCTGCGCGGCGGTGTCGACGGGCGTGCCCCACGTCGTGAGGTGCCCGTTGCGGCCGACGGCCGCGTGGATCGGGATGAGCGGCCAGGCGACCTGGGCGCCGAACATGCCTCGCGTCGCGGCGTCGGTCGAGGGCGTCGCCCGGCCCATCGTCGGGTCCGACGGGGTGTTGAGGGCGATCGGGGTGGAGCCCACCGTGTAGGTGCCCGCGGTGGCGGCCCGGGCCGACCCCGCCTCCCGGACGGCGGCCGTCGCGGCCAGACCGACGAGGACGGACGCCGCGCCGACGCGCAGGACCGTGCGCCGGGACGTCGGGGAGGAAGGGTTCAGAGCGGTCACGCAGGGCTCCTCTGGCAGGGGCGGAAGGGCAGGGGTGAGCAGGCAGGGGCGAGCGGAGCGGGAGGAGCGGAGGGTGCGGCGGGAGGTTCCGCAGAGCGGATGCCGTCACCGTAGGGAGAGCGGGAACAGCGGGTCAACGCTGATCGCCCGACCGCCAGGGCGAGGTTGCGCCGGGTGGGTGCCGACCCCACGCTCGGTCACCGGAACGGCCCCACCGCAATCCGGCCCCGGTCCCGTATGTATTGTCCCGCAACGGAGGTCAGGGACGTCCGGCAGACTCACCCGTGCCTCGTGCCTCAAGCCCGCCCCGCACGTGCCGATCCCTCAGGGGCACCGTCAGCGCAGTCGACTCCCCGTGAGGTTCCGGAACCGTGTCCGATCCGAGCAAGGGCCCCGCCGCCCCCGAGGCGCGGATGCGCGTGGGGCTGCAGGCCATCCACGCGGCGGACCGTTCCGTCGTCGCCCACGAGCTCCTGTTCCGGGCCCCCGGACGCCACGACGCCTCCCTGACGGGCCGCTCCGAGCACGACCACGCGACGGCCCAGGTGATCACGGCGACGTTCGGGGAGTTCGGCGCGGCCGAGCTCGGCGACGGCAAACCCCTCTTCCTCAACACCACCCGCAGCTTCTTCACCGGGGAGCTGCCGCTCCCGTTCAGCCCGGACGGCGTCGTCCTGGAGCTCCTGGAGACCGTCGACGTCGACCACGTCGTCATGCAGGGCATCCGGCGGCTGCGCGCCCGCGGCTTCGCCATCGCCGTGGACGACTTCGACGGGGAGCTGCACCGCGTCCCCGCCCTGCGGTTCGCCGACTACGTCAAGCTCGACCTCGAGGCGAGCGGGGACCGCCTGCCGGGCCTCGTCGACCTCGTCCGCCGCGCGAACCCCCGCGCCCGGCTCGTCGTCGAGCGCATCGAGACGGTCGAGCAGTTCGAGCGCTGCGTCGCGCTCGGGGTCGAGATGTTCCAGGGCTACCTGCTGCACCGTCCCGACATCGTGCAGCGGCAGACGCTCGACGCCTCCCACCTCACGTGCGTCCAGCTCATCGCCGCGCTGCACGACCTGCGCACGAGCACCGAAGACGTCCTGCGCCTGCTGACGCACGACCCCGGGCTGAGCCTGCGGATCCTCAAGACGGTCGGGTCGGCGGCCCACGCCCCGCGGCAGGGCATCACCTCGCTGCACCAAGCCGTCGTCCTGCTGGGCCGGCGTGAACTCGCGTCGTGGGTCACCCTCGTCCTCGTCGGCGGGACCTCGACGGCCGCGGCCCGCCCCGACACGCTCGGGTGGATCTTCACGCGGGCCGAGGCGTGCCGGGCGCTGGCGCCCGAGGACCCCGACGCCGGGTTCACGGTCGGGCTCCTGTCGGCGGCCGCCGCGGTCCTCGGGGCCACCCCGGCCGACCTGACCCGCGGGTGCTCCCTCTCCGAGGAGGTGCAGGAGGCGCTGGTGCACGGTCGCGGGCGTCTCGGTGCGGCCGTCGAGGCGGTCGTGGCGCAGGAGGGGACGGCGACCGGTGAGCCCGTCGCGGCCCCGGGGGTCGACCTGTCCGCGGAGGTGTACCTGCACGCCACGCTCGCGGCGCGCAGCCGGGTCAAGTCGCTGTCCGCGGTCCCGGCCTGAGCCGGGACCGCGGACGCGGGGAGCCGTCCCGGGGGTTCAGCCCGCGGTGCGGACGAGCTTCTTGTTGACGAACTCCTCCACGGCGAGGGTGCCCATCTCGCGGCCCGTCCCGGACCGCTTGATCCCCCCGAACGGCAGTTCCGGGGAGTCGGCCAGGACGCAGTTCACGAACACCATGCCCGCCTCGATCCGGTCGGCGACGCGCTGCGCCTGGTCGGCGTCGGTCGTCCAGACGTAGGACCCCAGGCCGTACGGGGTGTCGTTGGCGAGCTCCACCGCGGCGTCCTCGTCGCGGACCGAGTGCACGACGGCGACGGGGCCGAACAACTCCTCGTGGTACGCGTCGTTCCCGGCGGTGACGCCCGTCAGGACGGTGGGGGCGTAGAAGGCCCCGTCGCGGGTGCCGCCGGTGACGACGGTGGCGCCCTGCGCGACGGCACGGTCGACCTGCGCGGCGAGGCGTTCGGCCGCGGCCAGCGAGGACAGGGGGCCGAGGTCGGTGTCCTCCGCGGTCGGGTCGCCGGTCGTCTGGGCCTCGAACACCGCGGCGAGCTTCTCGACGAACGCGTCGTGCAGGTCCTCGACGACGATGAACCGCTTGGCGGCGTTGCAGGACTGGCCGGTGTTGTCCAGGCGGGCCGCGGCGGCGGCCTCGACGACGGCGTCGAGGTCGTCGGTCGACAGCAGCACGAACGGGTCGGAACCGCCGAGTTCGAGGGCGACCTTCTTGAGGTTCCGCCCGGCGACCTCGGCGACGGCGGCACCGGCGCGTTCGGACCCGGTGAGGGACACGCCCTGGACGCGGGGGTCGGCGATGACGGCCGCGGCCTGGTCGGTGCTGATGCGGACGTCGGTGTAGACGCCCTCGGGTGCGCCGAGTTCTCCGGCGGCGTCGGCGAACGCCCGGTGGACCAGCTCGGCCGACCGCGGGCACTGCGGGGCGTGCTTGAGCAGGATCGTGTTGCCCACCACCACGTTCGGACCGGCGAAGCGCGCGACCTGGTAGTAGGGGAAGTTCCACGGCATGATCCCCAGCAGCGGTCCGAGGGAGGCGCGGCGGACCACGGCCGTCCCCTCGCCGCCGAGCAGGTCGATCGGCTGGTCGCGGGTGAGTTCCTCGGCGCGGTCGGCGTAGTACTCGTAGATGTCGGCCGCGAAGTCGACCTCCCCCAGCGCCGCGGCCCGCGGCTTGCCCATCTCGGTGACGATCGCGTCGGCGAACTCCTCGCGCCGTTCCCGGTGCAGTTCGGCGACGCGGCGCACCAGCGCCCCGCGCTGGGTGGCCGTGGCGCTGCGCGACCAGCCGCGGTGGGCGGCGGTGGCGGCGGCCAGGGCCTGCTCCAGTTCGGCGTCGGTGGTGCTCGGGTAGGTCGCGACGACCTCCCCCGTCGCGGGGTTGGTGATCCGGTACTCCCCCGGTGCTGCGGTCTGCTGGCTCACGCGCTGTCCTCTCTCCTCGCCCCGCGGGGCGTCCCGTCTGGCTGGACGGTAGCGCGGCGCCCGGGGCTGCGACGGGCCCCTTGACGGCGGGCGGCCGCGGCGTTGTACTTGAGTGACTCGTTGATTGCGGAGGTGCTCAAGTGCCCGTCGGTCTCGACACCACGTTCGCCGCCCTCGCCGACCCGACCCGGCGTGCGCTGCTTGCCCAGCTCGCCCGCGGCGAGGCGACGGTCAACGAGCTCGCCGCCCCGCACGACCTCACCCTGCCCGCCATCTCCCGGCACCTGACGGTCCTCGAGGCCGCAGGCCTCGTGGTCAAGACGCGCCGAGCGCAGTGGCGGCCCTGCCGGCTCGTCGCCGACCCCCTGCGGGAGGTCGACGCGTGGATGGCGGACTACCGCCGGTTCTTCGCCGACCGGTTCGACCGGCTGGCGGACCACCTGTCCGACGCCCCGCCCTCCCACGCACGGCCGTCCGACGCACCGCCGTCCGATCCCGCTCAGCCCCACGACCCGTCGAAGGAGACACCCTCGTGACCGGAACACCCGCAACCACACGCACCGACCGCAGCGTCGTCCTCGTGCGCGACTACCCCGTCCCCCCCGACCGCGTCTTCGCCGCCTGGACCGACCCCGAGCAGCTCGAGTGGTTCGCCGGACTGCCTGCGGCGCAGTCGGACCCGCGCGTCGACCTGCGCCCCGGCGGCTTCTGGTCCGTGCTGCTGCAGGAGGGGCCGGGCGGTCGCACCTACCGCACGGGCGGCCTCTACACCCTCGTCCAGGCCCCGCACCGCCTGTCGTTCCACTGGGGGGCGCCGGGCGGCTGGCCCGACCTCGACCCGGCCGACCCCGGCCAGGTGCCCACCGTCCACCTCGAGTTCTCACCCCTGGACGAGGGGCCCGCCGGGGGCACGCGGATGACGGCGACCCTGGCGATGGGGGACGACCTCGACGACGCGCAGGTCGCCCACTGGTTCGGCCTGGGCGTCCGCGAGGGCTGGACGACGACCGTCGACCGCCTGGCCGGCCACCTCGCCGACCAGCTCACCGATCGGTTGGGCCGACAGCCCGAGTGAGCGCACGTCGCGGCCGAAGGACAGCACCAGCGCCCCCAGGGCGAGCGCGAGCACGACGGCCGCGAAGGGCGGCGGGACCGGCGGGAGCAGCGCCACGAGGAGGGCGAGGGCCTGGACGACGGCCACGACCTTGCGCGAGAACCGCGGCGCCGGAGTGCGCCGCAACGCGGGCCAGCACCAGCTCGCCGCGACGTAGGCGTACCGCATGGCCCCGATGGCCAGCACCCACGGACCCTGGACGATCGCGACGACCGCGGACAGGACGAGCAGCAGGGCCGCGTCGACCTCCATGTCGAGGCGGGCCCCGGCGGCGCTCGCCGTCCGCGTGCGACGGGCGACCCACCCGTCGACGCCGTCCAGCACGAGGGCCGGGACGGCCAGGCCCACGAGCAGCCACGGCTGCGGACCGGTGACCCCGGTCAACGCCAGCACGGCGACGGTCGCGCACCCGCCCACGAGGACGGTCCGGGCGAGGGTGACGCGGTCGGCCGGCCCGCACCAGCGGTCCCGCCGCACGGCCACGGCCAGGGCCGCGCAGGCGACGAGCGCGACCCCCGCGACCGCCGCTGCGCCGTGCTGCACGAGAACCCCCGCCGACCCGGTGAGGGCCGTGCCCACGAGGGCCGTGCACAGCAGGGCCGACAGCAGCACGGTGGCTCCGGCGTCCCGCACTCCCGTTCCCATGGTGGGCACACGGTATGGCGGGCCCCGGGGTTCAGCGACCGGGCTGCGACCGGCCCACGGGTCCGCTCAGAGCGTCTGCAACCGGGCCAGCAGGGCGCCGGCGAAGTCGCCGGGCACGTCGAGCAGCACGCGGGTGCCGCCCGGGTACTCGTGCGGGAACCCCTGGTACTGGTCGCGCAGGTCCGCGATCGTCTGACCGCGGCCGGGGCCGTCGGTGTGGTCGACGACGACGGGGACCCGCGGGGCCAGCGCCGGGGTCACGTCACCCGTGGCCACGGCCGCCGCGAGCGGGTCGTGCAGGACCGCGCAGGGCCGGCCGAACCGCTGCGCGTAGAACGCGAAGTAGAACTCGAGCATCTGCGCGACGGCCACCGCACCGGGCGTCCCGACCGCGAGCAGGGCCGTGCGGTGCGACTCCTCGAACACGTGCCGCATGGTCACGTCGAGTCCGACCATCGTCAGGTCGAAACCCGCGGTGAAGACCCGGTGCGCGGCGAGCGGGTCGTTGGCGACGTTCGCCTCGGCCAGCGCCGAGACGTTGCCGGGCGCCATGGCCGCCCCACCCATGACCGTCACCCGGCCGACGAGGTCGGGCAGGCGGGGTTCGAGGTCCAGGGCCAGGGCGAGGTTCGTGAAGGGTCCGATGGCCAGCAGGTGCAGTTCCCCGGCGTGGGCCCGTGCGGCCTCGACGATCGCCTCGGCGCCGCTGAGCCCGGTCGGCTCCGCCGCCGCGCGGGGGAGCTGGACCCCACCGATCCCGTTGGCGCCGTGGACTTCCGGTGCGCCACCGGAGTAGGCGTGGTCGAGGAAGTCGTGCGCTCCCACGCTCACGGGGACGCCCGGCCGTCCCAGCAGCGCGAGCAGGTCCAGGGTGTTCCGGGCGCCCCCGGCCGCGTCGAGGTTGCCGCTCACGGTGGAGACCCCGACGAGGTCCACGTCCGGCGAGGCCACGAGCCAGCCGATGGCCATGGCGTCGTCGATGCCGGTGTCGCAGTCGAGGAAGAAGGGGGTGCTCACCGCCGCAGTCTAGGACCCGGCCCCCGGGACGTCCGGGCCGTCCCAGCCCGTCTGCGGTCGTGCGCACGTCTCGCGGAACACGTACCGGGACACCGGCAGCCGCTCCGAACTCGTCCAGTCGATGACGGGACGGCGCGTCTGCTGCGGGACGTAGCCGACCCGGTAGACGGCCATGAGCTCGAGGTCGTCGGGGACCTGCAGCAGGTCCCCGATCCGGTCCCAGGCCCCGGGCACCTCCATGGGGAAGCTGATGAACTGCAGCCCGAGCCCGAGTTCGGTCGTCGTCAGCCACACGTTCTCCATCGCCGCCCCCATGGAGAACAGGGAGTAGAACGCGGACAACTCCCCCGGCCGGTACTCCGCCCGGTCGAGCATGACGCCCAGCAGCAACGGTGAACCCGCCACGAGGTCGCGGTTCTGCCGCCCCAGCCGACGCGGCACCCGCAGGAGGTTCATCGCCCACTGCCCGCGCCGGGTGAACACGCTGCGGGTGAACGGGCGCAGCGGGGCCGGCATCCGCTCGAACAGCATCCCGGTGCGCCGCTCGCTCATCTCCTGCGCGCTGAACCGGAAGTACCGCTTGTACCGCTCGAAGAACGTCCCGTTGCCCATCGCGGTCGTCATGGACGCGCCGCTGATCCGCGCGACCTCCTCGATCGTCTCCCGCGACTCCACGAGGACGAACCGCCAGGGCTGGCTGTTCAGCTGGGACGGCGCCCGGCCGGCGACCTCGACGAGGATCCGCTGGTGCTCGGCACTGACCGGATCGGGCAGGAACGCCCCGTTCGTGGTGCGGCGGGCGGCGATGGCCTCACGCAGTTCCATCACGCCCCCCGCCGGGCCGAGAGGTTCGCCGCGACGTAGGCCGGGGCGGCGGTCAGGGCGATCGCGGGGTGCCAGCGCGAGCGGGCGGAGACCGACGGGACGGCCAGCAGGGGCGCGGCCACGGGCAGCAGCCGCCAGAAGGCGTGGGAGCGGCGGCGGGCGAGGTCGACGCCGGCGGCCGCCGTCAGCGTGGCCGTCACGGTGAAGACCGCGTGGTGCACCCAGCGGGCTCCGGAGGTGTCGAGGACGTGGGCGGCCACCGCGGCGCCGAGGGCGCAGTTGGTGACGTAGGCCGCCGTCGCGGCCACCAGCAACGGGGGGCGCGTCGGGGGCACGGGGCCAGTGGACCACGCGGACCCCGGCACGACGACGGCGCCCGCCCCCGCGGGTGCGGGGACGGGCGCCGGGTCCGGGAGGTGCAGCGGGTCAGTGCTTGGTGGGGGTGTCCTCCACCGCGCCCCTCGTGTCGTCGGCCGTGTCGTCCGCAGTGTCGTCCGACGCGTCGTCCTTCGACGCCGGCGCCGGCAGCTTGAGGCTGAGGACGACCGCCAGGGTCAGCGAGACGACGATCACCCCGAGGCTGACGTAGGTCGGGATGTGCGGGATCGAGGGGCTGATGACCTCGTGCCCGGCCTGGAAGAAGAGCTTCACGCCGATGAAGGCGAGGATGAAGGCCAGCGCCTTGCTCAGCAGGTGGAAGCGCTCGAGCAGACCCGAGAGCATGAAGTACAGGGCGCGCAGACCGAGGATCGCGAAGGCGTTGGACGAGTAGACGATGAACGCCTCGTCCGAGACCGCGAGCACGGCCGGGACGCTGTCGACGGCGAAGATCAGGTCGGCGGCCTCGATGGCCGCGACCACCGCGAGGAGCGGGGTGCCGTAGCGCTTGCCGGCCTCCTTGATGAAGAACTTCGTGCCGTGGTACTCGTCCTTCAGCGGGATGACCTTCTTGAGCATCCGGACCCCGATGTTCTGGCTGGGGTCCATGTCCGTGTCGTCGTCCTTGAGCATCTTCCAGGCCGACCACAGCAGGATCGCGCCGAAGACGAAGAGGATGGCGGTGAAGCGCTCGACGACGGCCACGCCGACGCCGAGGAAGATGCCGCGGAACAGCAGGGCGCCGAGGACACCGAGGAACAGCACGCGGTGCTGGTACTCACGGGGGACCTTGAAGTACCCGAAGATCAGGGCGAAGACGAAGAGGTTGTCGACGGACAGGCTCTTCTCGAGCAACCACGCCGTCGTGTAGGCCGTGCCGGCTTCGGCGCCGTAGGCCCAGAAGATGATGCCGCCGAAGACGAGGGCCATCGCGACCCAGACACCGCTCCAGATGGCGGCTTCCTTGAACTGGATGACGTGGGCACCGCGGTGACCCAGCAGGTCGATCGCCAGCATGACGACGATGACGACGCCGAGCGCCACCCAGGCCCACAAGGGGACGTTGAGGTCCAGACCCACTGCGTGCTCCCGGAGGTCGAGGATCGGTGGGCGACGGCTTGTCGCCCTCCTCCATGGTGGCTGCCGGGACCGGGAAGTGTCGTGTCGAGAACGCGACGACTTGCGCGGTCCTCTTTGCCGGGTCCCGGCAAGGCAAGGCCCCGGACGGCCTCAGATGGTGGCCCCGGGCCACCCCAGGGCCCGCGCGGCGAGCACGGCGGCCTGCACACCGAAGCGCTGCTCGGGGCGCGTGGGGTCGGTGCCGGTGAGGTCGCGCACCCGCGCCAGGCGGTAGGTCACGGCCCGGACGGACAGGTGCAGCCGGCGCGCGGCCTCCGTCGCGTTGCCGCCCGCGGCGAGGTAGACCTCCAGGGTCTCCAGGTAGGCGTCGACCCCGCCCCGGACACCGCGCAGCCCGCCGAGCGTGGTCTCCACGAGGTCGGCCGCGACGTCGCGGTCGCGCAGGAGCACCTCGTAGACGAGGAGGTCGGCGGCGTCCGCGACCGGGTCGCCGGCGCCGAGCCGGTCGCCGAGGTCGAGCGCGCGACGGGCCTGCTCGTAGGACCCGACGACGCCACCGGCCCCCGGACCGGGCCGGCCCACCCCGGCCCGCCAGCCGGTGCGCTGCGGGCTGCCCAGCACGTCGCGCAGCCGGTCGAGCACCTCGGCGACGGCCTCGCGGTCGGGGGCCGCGAAGACGAGGACGAGCGCGCCGTCCTTCGTGGCGACGAGCGCGTCGGCGTCGGCCTGGGCCCCCTGCAGGCGCCGTTCGATGGCCGCGACCTGGGCGGTGCCGTCGGTGAAGGGCGCGTCGGCGCGGACCACGCAGACCGCGTGCGGCCCGGTGAGGTCCAGACCGTGCCGGGGGGCGCGGCGCAGCAGGCCGGGCAGGTCGGAGGTCCCGGCGAGCAGGTCGTCGACGAACTCGCGCCGGTGCGACTCCTCCCGGCGCACGAGCTGGCGGCGGGCGATCTGGTAGCCCTCGGTGAGGGCGGCGACGGCGTCGTCGCTGGCGCGCAGGACGACCTCCCCGGCGGTGACGACCCCCTCGGGGTCGACGGCCGCGTCCTGCACGGGGGGTAGCGACCGCCACAACCGCCAGGCCGCGGAGAGGTAGAGGTCGAGCAGAGCCCGCAGCGCGACCCCCGAGGCCGCGGCCTCCTCCCCGACCGCCCGGTAGCGCGCGGTCCGGGCCGTCGACAGGCGCCGGCCGGAGACGACGGCCCGCCAGACGGCGTCGAGGAAGTCGCCCAGCAGGGCCGGGTCGATGCCTCCGGCGTCCCGCGCGGCGTCCTGGGCGACGGCCTGCAGGCGGGTGGCGTCGGGCTGCGCGGGGCGGGGTTCGGGCACCGCCGGATGATGCCATCCGTCCCCAGGACGCACGACGGACCGTGACGGGCGGTGGACCGTCCGATACGTGATGCTCGTCACATTGCGCGTCCACACCTCCGTGTTGCGGCTCCCGGTGCCGAGGTACCGAGGGGTAGGGTCCGGCGAGGACCTCACCACAGGACCTCCACCAGACCCGACCGCACCACCACCTCCGCGTGCCCCACGCGTCACCGACAGCCGATCCGGGCTCGCGCCCCCGACCGCTCTGGATGTGCACGACGTGCTCTCCCCCACGGCCCGCACCACCGCTCGACCCGCCCGCCTGCGTGCGTCGCTGCTCCTGGCAGCCGCCGCGAGCACCGGGGCCCTGACCGTCGGCGTCCTCGTCCCCACGGCCAGTGCGGCCCCCGTCGTCACCCCGGTCGCGGCACCCGCCGCGGTGTCGGCCGACCAGCCGCCGACCCAGGCCCAGGTCGACGAGGCCCGCCGCCAGGCGGCCGAGTCGGCGGCCAAGCTCGCGCAGGCGCAGGCCGACCTCGCCGCCGCGCAGGGCCGCCTCGACGCGCTGGCCAAGGAAGCCGGTGCCGCGCTGGAGCGGTACCAGCAGGCCATGGAGGCCAAGTGGGCCGCCGAGAACGAGGAGACGCTGCAGCGTCAGCGCCTCGCCGAGGCCGAAGCGGCCCTCGAGCAGGGCCGCAAGGACCTCGGGCAGTGGGCCTCGCAGACCTACCGCGGCGGTGGCGGCACGCTGCAGGAGTACTCCGGCTTCGTCACCGTCCTCAAGGGCGGAGCCACGGACGACACCGCCAGCGCGATCGCCTCCGCCAAGCGCATCGGGGACGGCCGCACCAACGCCGTCGAGGCCTTCGAGCAGGCCCAGCGCGTCCAGGCCGACGCCACCACCCGCGCGGCCGACGCCGCCGCCGAAGCCGTCCGCCAGGCCGAGATCGCCGTGGCCGCCAAGCAGCAGGCCGACACCCTCGTCGCCCAGCAGCGCAGCCAGGTCGACGCCCTCGCCGTCCTGCAGGCCGCCGCCTCCGGCGCGGCCAGCGGCGACTCCGCCCGCGCCGCCACCCTGGCGTCCAACCTCGCCGCCGCCAAGGCCCAGGCCGCGGCCGCCGCGGCCGCCGCCACCGCCGGCGGGTTCACCGCCGTGGGCGACTGCGAGACCGGCATCAACCTGTCCGGCTTCGCCAACGGCCTCATCCCCCGCAGCGCCCTGTGCCCGCTGGCCAGCTCGCCGAACCACGTGCTGCGCTCGGACGCCGCCAACGCGTTCGCCGCCCTCAACCAGGCGTACGCCGCCGAGTTCGGGTCGAACATCGCGATCACCGACTCCTACCGCACGCTGGCCGAGCAGATCGACGTCAAGGCCCGCAAGCCTGGGCTGGCCGCGACGCCGGGCACGAGCCGGCACGGCCTCGGCATCGCCGTCGACCTCGGCGGCGGCATCCAGAACGCGACGTCGACCCAGCACCTGTGGATGGACCGCAACGCGGCCCTCTACGGCTGGATCAACCCGGGCTGGGCCCAGAACCGCGGCGGGCAGTTCGAGCCGTGGCACTGGGAGTTCACGGGCTGATGGTTCCCCGGCCGCCGGCCCGGCACGCGTTCTGCGCGTGGGACGGGCCGATCGCGATGGCGCACCGCGGGTTCGCGGCCGGGCCCACGCACGGCCTGGAGAACACCCTCCCGGCCTTCGCGGCCGCGGTCGACCTCGGCTTCACGTTCCTCGAGACCGACGTCCGGGCCACCGCCGACGGCGTGCTCGTCGCCTTCCACGACGAGCACCTCGACCGCGTGACCGACGGGCACGGCGACCTGTCCCAGCTGACGTGGGACGCCGTGAGCCGTCTGCGCGTCGCCGGCTGCGAGCCCGTCCCCCGCCTCGAGGACGTCCTGGGCACCTTCCCGCACGCGCGCTTCAACCTCGACGTCAAGACCGAGGCGGCCGTGGCCGGCCTCGGTGACGTCCTGCGCCGCACGAGCGCTCACGGCCGCGTCCTCGTCACGGCCTTCGCCGAGAAGCGCCGGCGCGCCGCCCTCGCCGCCGCGGGCGGGCGCGAGGCCACCTCCGCGAGCTCGTCCGGCACCGGCCTGGCGCTCGCGGGCAGCGTCCTGCACCTGCCGTTCCTCACCCGCCGCGCCCTCGCCCGGGTCGACGCCGTCCAGGTCCCCGTCCGGCAGGGCGGGGTCGAGGTCGTCTCGGCCCGCTTCGTCGACGCCGTGCACCGCGCCGGGGCCCAGGTGCACGTCTGGACGGTGGACGAACCCGCCCAGGTCGGGGCCCTCCTGGACCTCGGGGTCGACGGCGTCATCACCGACCGCGCCGACGTGCTGAAGGACGTGCTCGTCGCCCGCGGCCAGTGGCGGGCATGATCTGACCGTGACGAGGCCAGCGACCGACCCGACGGTGCTGCGGGCGCGCCGCTCCTGGTACGTCTACGACTGGGCGAACTCCGCCTTCGTCACGACCACCCAGACCGTCCTGTTCTCCCCCTACCTCACGGTGCTGGCCCGGCGGGCGGCCTGCCCCGACGAGCCCACGGGCTGCACGCGGGACCTGACCGTCCTCGGACTGCCCATCGCCCCCGGGTCCCTGGCGCTCTACACGATCACCGTCGCCACGCTGCTGTCCGCCGTCCTGCTGCCGTTCGTGGGCGCGCTGGCCGACCGCACGCAGCACCGGCACCGGCTCCTCGGCGGGTTCGCCTGGGTGGGGGCGGCCGCCGCCACCGCGATGGTGGCGATGGGCGGGGACCGCTGGTGGCTGGGGGTCCTGCTCGCGCTCGTCGCCGTCGTCAGCCTGACGTGCTCCCTCGTCGTCAACGACGCGCTGCTGTGCGACGTCTCCGACCCCGAGGAGCGCGACACCGTCTCCTCGCGCGGGTGGGCCGCCGGGTACCTCGGCGGGTTCACGCTGCTCGCGGTGAACCTGCTCGTCGTCTCCAACCCGGGGACGTTCGGGCTGACCGACGAGTGGGCGGTCCGCGTCTCGCTCGCCTCGGCCGGGATCTGGTGGGGGCTGTTCACGATCGTCCCCGTGCTCGGACTGCGGCGGCTGCCCCCGCGTCCCGTCCTCGACCTCGCCCCCGGGGCGTCCCGCTCGCTCGCGGCGCCGTTCCGCCAGCTCGTCAGCACGCTGCGCGGGCTGCGGCACCACCCGCAGGTGCTCCGCTTCCTGCTGGCCTACCTGATCTTCAACGACGGCATCCAGACCGTCATCGCCGCCTCCAGCGTCTACGGCCAGGAGGAGCTGGGCTTCACGTCCGCGCAACTGCTGACGACCGTCCTGCTCGTGCAGGCCGTCGCCTTCGTGGGGGCCCTCGTCTTCGGCCGCCTGGCCGGCCGGTTCGGCGCCCAGCGCACCGTCCTGGGCGGTCTGGCGCTGTGGATCGTCGTCGTGCTCTGCGCCTTCGCGGTGCCGCGGGGGGCGTTCTCGACGTGGCTCGCCCTCGCGGTGCTCATCGGGCTCGTGCTGGGCGGGACCCAGGCCCTGTCCCGCTCCCTCTTCAGCCGTCTGGTGCCGCGCGGCGCCGAGGCCGAGTACTTCAGCCTGTACCAGGCGGGCGAACGCGGGACGAGCTGGCTGGGCACCCTCGTCTTCGGGCTCGTCGCGCAGCTGACGGGGTCCTACCGGCCGGCCCTCGTGGCGCTGCTGGCGTTCTTCGTCGTCGGGGCGGTCCTGCTCACCCGCGTGGACGTCGCCGCGGGAGTTCAGCAGGCACAGCGCGGTACCGATCCAGTACGTTGAGCGACGTCCGCCCCACGGACACAGCCCCGGCGCGCACACGACCTCCACAACCTGGTCGTGGTGGTCGCGGGAACAGCCGGGGTGGGCACCGCGTTCAACCAACGAGTCTCCTCCACGCCCCCGGATCCCCGGGGGTCGCCGTGCGGAGGGGACGGTGGGGAGGTCACATGAGCGAGCGCAACCTACGAGGGTCCCGCCTCGGAGGCGCCAGCCTCGAGAGCGAGTCCGGCGTCGAGCCGGCCGAGCGCCAGCAGATCACGTACAACTGCCCGAACGGCCACACCGTCACGGTGCCCATGTCGCTCGAAGCGGACGTGCCTCCGTTGTGGGAGTGCCGGTGCGGGGCTGAGGCGCTGCGGGCCGACACCGACGCGCCGGAGAAGAAGGCCGGCAAACCGGCGCGCACGCACTGGGACATGCTCCTGGAGCGGCGCACCATCGCCGAGCTCGAAGTGCTGCTCGACGAGAGGCTCGAGCTGCTCCGCAGCCGCCAGCTGATCAAGCGCAGCGCCTGAGCCGCGCACCCAGGAGGCCGGTCCACCCGTCGGGTGGGCCGGCCTTCCTGGTGTCCGGACCGGGGCGGTCGACTCAGCGTCCGAGTTCGCGGGGGTCCTCGACGACCTCGCCGTCCACCACGTCCCCGTCCACCACGTCCCCGTCGACCACGTCCCCGGGGACCACCCGGCCGGGAACCGTGCCCCCGGCCTCGCGGACCGCACGCTCGACCCGCTGCCGCACGACACGCACGAAGAGCCGACGCAACAGCCGCCGGGTGGGCGGCAGGATGCACAGCAGGCCCAGGACGTCGCTCAGCAGCCCCGGGACCACGAGCAGCGCCCCGCCCAGACCCGCCAGGACGGCGTTGCCGACGACACCGGGCTCCTGCCCGGGCACGGGCGCCCCGAACGGCACCGACGCCGTCTGCCGGAACGCCTCCAGGGCGCGGCGGCCCGCGCGCCGCAGCACGAGCGCCCCGCCGAACGTCTCGGCCAGGAGCAGGACGAGCACCCAGCCCCCGCCGATCACGTGACCCAGCTGGACCAGCAACCAGACCTCGAGGACGAGGAGCAGGACGAGGGCGAGCGGGATCCACGCCGTCCAACGGCGGCGCCGACCCCGGGAGGCGGGAGGCTGGTGGCTCACGCCGTCGGCACCGGGTCGGCCGACCGCGTCGCCGCCGGCCGGCCCCCACGGCCGCCACGGCGGCCGCGGCGCTCCCCACGCCGGGCCGTGAGCAGCAGGAGCAGCGCGGCACCGGTGAGGACGAGCTCGGGGACGTCCCCGACCCGGGTGGCCACGGTCTGCGTCGTGCGCAGCGCCACGTCACCCGTCAGGACGTCCTGGGTGAACAGCGACGACTCGTCGTGGGCGACCCCGTCGGGGCTGATGATCGCGCTGACGCCCACGGTGGAGATCTGCACGACCGCCCGGCCGGACTCCACGGCCCGCAGGCGCGACATGGCGAGCTGCTGGACGGCCTCGTCGGAGTAGCCGAACGTCGCGTTGTTCGTCTGCACCACGAGGAACTGCGCGCCCGCACGGACCGAGTCGCGCACGGTGTCGTCGAAGGCCACCTCGAAGCAGATGACGTCGCCCACGGGGACGCCGTCCATCCGCAGCAGGCCGACGTGGTCGCCGTGGACGAAGTCCCGGCTCACGAGGTCGACCTTGTCGCTGAACATCCGGAAGAACGACCGGTACGGCATGTACTCGCCGAAGGGTGCCGGCCGCTGCTTGACGTAGTGCCGGCTGTCGTCCTCGCGGGCACCGGCCAGGCCCTGGTCGGGGGTCACCACGAGCCCGGTGTTGGAGACGAACCGGCCGGGACCGTCCAGGACGGCACCCACGAGGACCGGTGCGCGGACGTCACGGGCGGCCTGGTCGATCGTCGCGGCCGCGTCGGGGTTCTCGTAGGGGTCGATGTCGCTGGAGTTCTCGGGCCACAGCACCATGTCGGGCTGCCGGACGGTGCCGGCGGCCACGGCGCGGGCCAGCGCCTCCGTCGCGCGGGCGTGGTTGTCCAGGACGGCGGCCCGCCGGGCGTTGAACTCCAGCCCGGGCTCGGGGACGTTGCCCTGCACCGCCGCGACGAACTTCGTGCCGTCCTGGGCCGCGGTGGGCCGGGGCACGAGGGCGCCCGAGGCGGCGACGGCGACGGCGGCCACGGCGAAGAGGGCGGCCGGGCGCAGCCGGGGCACCCCGCGGGGCGCTCCCGCCGGCGCCGGCAACCGCAGCAGGACCAGCACGGCCGAGGCCAGGAACGCCCCCGACAGCGCGACGCCGAACGTCACGAGCGGGGAGCCCCCCAGGGCCGCGAGACCCAGGGTGGGTGCGTCGGCCTGGGAGAACGCGAGCCGTCCCCACGGGAACCCGCCGAACGGGAACCGCGCCCGGGCGGCCTCGAGCGCCACCCAGCCCGCCGCCACGGCCAGCGGCGCCAGCCGCCAGCGCGCCCGCTGCAACCGCGGCAGGAACGCCCCCAGGACGGCGTAGAAGAGCGCGCACACGACCGCCAGGGCCGACCACGGCAGGAGTCCGACGTACGTCCCGCTCCACGCCAGGTGGGGGAACATGAACGCCAGGCCGAACAGGAGCCCCGCGGCGAACCCGCGGCGCGCGCGGACGCGGTGCGTCGCAAGGGTCAGTAGCGCGACGGCGAGGACGGCGGTGGGCCACCAGCCGGCGCGGGAGACGGTGCCGGGGAACGCGGCCCAGGCGGCGATCCCGCCCAGGACGGCCAGGAGCAACGTCAGCGGCAACCGCGGCGGGGCGGGTTCGACCGGGCGGGGAGACACCACGTGAGGGTAACCGCCACCGTCGGCCGCTGGTTCCCCCGTGGAACGTTCCTCGGGGGCCCAGCGGCGGACGGTGGGAACGGTCGAGTCCGCGCACCCGTCGGGCCGTCGCGCCCCCCGTCGGCCACGAGGTGCGCCACGTTGTCTAGGGGCACGCGGACTCGACCCCGTCCACACCGGCTGGACGGACGCTCCGGTCGTCGTCGCAGGTGGTGCGGCTGCGACAGCGGCGGCGCGAGGGTCTGGCCGGTCTTGTCTGGCGTGGACTGCAACCCCGAAGCTACCGTGTCGTTGCCTCGTGTCAACCAGGCCGTGACCTGCGGAAACGTCCATCGCGGCAGGTCACGGCAGGGTCACGGCGAGTGATCACGTCGAGGTTGCCCGGCGTGTCGTCCGGCGTGTCGGCAGGACCGTCACCAGGGCGCGTCGTGGACCACGACGCCGTCGACGACCGTCCGCCGGCACACCGGTTCCGGGGCCCCGGCCGACAGGTCCGGCAGTCCCGGCGTCCCCGACCGGGCGTCCGTGCTCCACCCCGACAGCCGCCGGTCGGGGGCCTGCACGAGGAGGTCCTCCACGTCCCACACCGCGTAGGTCGCGGGGGCGCCCGGACGCAGCACCCCGGGGTGGCCGCGACCGGCGAGCCGGTGTCCACCGCGGGTGTGGGCGAGGAACGCGGCGCGCACGGAGAGGGCGTGCTCCTCACGCGCGGGGAACCCGGCCGCCCGCACGGCGGCCCAGGGCCCGAACGGCGTCACGGGGGTGTCGGACCCGAAGGCCAGGGGCACCCCCGCCGCCGCGAACGCGGCGAGGTCCTGGACGTGCCCCTCCCGCTCCCCCAGCCGGTGCGCGTAGAGCCCGTCCGGGCCGCCCCACGTCGCCCCGAACGCGGGCTGGGCGCTGACGGAGGTCCCCAGCCGCGCGAAGGCCTGCACGACGGCGGCGTCCGCGACGACGGCGTGCTCGACCCGGTGCCCGGCCGAGGCCAGGGCCGGGACGCCGAGGTCGGCGGCGACCGTCTCCAGGGCGGTGACCACGGTGTCCAGGGCCGCGTCGCCGATGGCGTGGAAGGCGGCCTGCACCCCCGCGAGGGTGCACGCGTGGACGTGGTCGGCGACGGCCGTGGCGTCCAGGTGCAGCACGCCGCGGGTCCCGGGGGCGTCGTCGTAGTCCGAGCGCAGGGCCGCGGTGCGCGAGCCCAGGGCGCCGTCGACGGTGAGGTCGCCGCCGAGCCCGGCGACGTCGGCGCCCGCGGCCAGTGCGTCCGCCAGCACCCGGCGGGCCTGCTCGGCGCTCGTGACACGTTCGGCGAGGTAACCGAGGACCCGCGGCAGCGGTTCGGTGGCGGCCAGGTGCTGCAGGGCCTGCAGGTCCCCGGGCGGGGCGAGCCAGCGACCGGACATCTCGTGGACGGTGCCGATGCCGGCCGCGGCGGCCGCCGTCAGGGCGCTGCGCCGGGCGCGGTCTGCGGCATCGGGGGTCAGGGCCGCCCAGCGGGCGTCGAGCGCCGCGTGGTGGGCCGCGCCGCGCACCCAGCCGTCCTCGTCCCAGCCCGGCAGGTCGCGCAGCCCGGCCGCCTCGGCCAGCGCCGTGCTCACCAGGGCGCTGTGCCCGTCCACGCGCGAGAGGACGACGGGGGTCCCGGGCGCCGCGCGGTCGAGCTCGGCCCGCGTCGGGACCGCCGCCCCGTCCCAGCGGGACTCGTCCCAGCCGAACCCGGCCAGCAGCTCCCCCGGCACGGCCCGCGCGGCGACGGCGTCGAGCACCGCGCGCGGCCCGGGGGCGTCGTGCAGGTCCAGGCCGGTGTGCCGCAACCCCGTCTCGGTGAGGTGGACGTGCGCGTCGACGAAGGCAGGGGTGATGAGCCGGCCCTCGAGCTCGACGACCTCGTCGTCCTCGCGGGTCCAGGCGCCGGCGGCCTCGTCGGGTCCGACCCAGGCGACGGTCGAGCCCTCGACGAGCATCGCCGTCGCGAACGGGTCGGCCGGGGAGTACACCGCCCCGCCCCGGTAGAGCCGACGAGCCGGGCGGGCAGCAGAACGGTCCACGTCGGTCAGCGTAGGAGCCGCCCGACGTGGACCGTCGGTCAGGTGCCTCAGGCGGCGGCGGGAGCCGTCTGCCCCGAGGCGTCACCGGTCATGCCCGCCATGTTCGGCATCTCCTTGACGGTGGAGGGGTCCGGAGCGGCGACGTCGACCTTGGAGCCCCAGTCGAAGAAGTCCATCTGGACGTTCAGCGTGGAGCCCTCGACCTTCACCTCCTCGGTCATGCGGACCGGGCGGTCCTCACCGTCGACGTAGAGGGTGAAGGGGACCGAGCCGAGCTCGGCGGCGGCCTTCTTCGCCTCGTCCGTCTGCTGGTCGGCCGGGAGCTGCTCGAGCGCCTTGGCGGCGTCGATCGTGCCGGAGTACCCCTTGGCCTGCACGCCGCGGATGTCCTGGGCGGGCAGCTCCTTGACGTCCTGCGCCACGCCCTGCAGCTGCTCGAGCTGCTTGGTCGGGTCCATCTGCGAGGTGTCCAGACCGGTCGCGCCCAGCTGGTCCAGCGGCATCTTCATCCACTGGCCCTCGGCCGTCAGCGGCGCACCGGACAGGTAGGCCGCACCGTCGACGAAGCGCATCGTGAGCTTGGACCCGCCGGCCTCGGCCGGGAGGTTCATGGTCATCTCGAAGGCGCCCTTGGTCGAGTCGAAGGACCCGTCGGCCGAGACGTCGCCGACGGCGGCGGCCTGGCCCGTGCCGGTCATCGTCAGCGAGAACTTCCCGCTGCCGGCCTCCTTGGAGTTCTTCGCCGAGGCCTTGACGGCCTCGAAGGCCGTGAGCTGCGTGGCGGGCGAGGAGGTCGAGGTCCCCTTAGACGGGGTTCCGGAGGCAGAGTCGTCGCCGCCCCCGCAGGCCCCGAGGCCGAGCGCGAGGACGACCGCACCGCCGGCCGCCAGCGTCCCGATGCGGCGCCGGCGCCGCGAGGTCGGGCGAGTGGTCGAGTGCGTGCTCATGGTGGTTCCCCCCTGAGTCGTGCTGCTGCTGGTGGTGTCGCTGACTACTGTCACAGTGTGCGCCGCCGCACGCCTGTCCGGGTCACCCGTACGGTGCGTCCCCCCGGTCCGTCCGGATGACCTCCACGACTCCGCCCTCACCCCCTCGCAGCAGCCCCCTCTGCGAGACTCCCCGCATGTCCCACCCCGCCGGTCGGCTGATGCTGCTGGACTCCGCGTCGCTGTACTTCCGCGCCTTCCACGGGGTGCCCGACTCGGTGACCGCGCCCGACGGCACCCCCGTCAACGCCGTGCGCGGCTTCCTCGACTCGATCGCCTTCCTGGTGACCACGTGGGGACCGACGCGGCTCGTCGCCTGCTGGGACGACGACTGGCGCCCGGCGTTCCGCGTCGAGGCCCTGCCCAGCTACAAGGCGCACCGCGTCGCCCCCGACGGCGGGGAGGAGGCCCCCGACCTGCTGCTGCCGCAGGTCGACGTCATCGTCGACGTGCTCGCCGCGCTGGGGATCGCCCGGGTCGGGGCCCCCGGCTACGAGGCCGACGACGTCATGGCCACCCTCGCCACCCGCTGCACCGCCACGAGCGGTGACCCCGTCGACGTCGTCACCGGGGACCGGGACCTGTTCCAGCTCGTCGACGACGCGGCCGGCGTGCGGGTCCTCTACTGCGGCAAGGGCGTGCGCAAGGCCGACGCCGTCACCCAGACCTGGCTGGAGGGCAAGTACGGCGTCGGGACCGGTCAGGGGTACGCCGACATGGCCGTCCTGCGCGGCGACCCCTCCGACGGTCTGCCCGGTGTCGCGGGGATCGGGGAGAAGACGGCCGCCGCCCTCGTGAACCGCTACGGCGACCTCGCGGGGCTGCTCGCCGCGGCCGACGACACCGCCTCGGGCCTGTCGGCCGGTCAGCGCACCAAGCTGCTGGCCGCCCGGGACTACCTCGCCGCCGCCCCGGTCGTCGTGCAGACGGCCCGGGACGTGCCCCTCGACGACGTCGAGGACGCGCTGCCGACGGCCCCCGCCGACCTCGACCGGCTCGGGGAGCTCGTGCACCGGTGGGGTCTGCAGTCCAGCGTCGAGCGCGTCCTCACGGCCCTCGTGCACGCCCGCGGCTGACCCGCCGGGGGTCGGACCTCGGGTCTCAGGCCTCGGTGAGGGAGGTGTGCGCGACGACGCCGCGGCGGACGACGTCGACGGCCTCCCGCGCGGCCGACCGGACGGCGGGGTCGACGGACGCGGCCGCGACCTGGTCGAGCAGGTCGACGAGCTGCTTGCAGCGACGGACGAAGTCCCCCGCGGCGAGGTCGGCCTCCCGCAGCACGGCGTCGAGGCGGTGCCCGCTGGCCCACCGGTGCACGGCCCACGCCAGCCCCGGGTCCGGTTCCCGCGTCATGGGCACCTTGTGGTGGTCCTCGCGGTCGGTGAGGTCGCTCCAGAGCCGGTGCGTCGTGGCGATGGCCTGCTCGGTGCGCCGCGGGATCCGCTCGGGACGGCCCCCCTCGTCGCGCCGGGACTCGTGCACGAGCGCCGAGACCGCCGCGGCGAGGTCGGCGGGCGGCAGCCCGGCCCACGCCCCCTCGCGCAGGCACTGCGCGACGAGCAGGTCGGTCTCGGCGTTGATCCGCCGCAGCGTGCGGCCGGCGTCGGTGACGGAGCGGCCGTCGGGGGCGAGGTAGCCCAGCTCGGCGAGCAGGTCGCACACGCGGTCGAAGGTGCGGGCGATCGTCCCCGTGCGGCCCTCGATCTTGCGTTGCAACCCCTGGGTGTCGCGGCGCAGCTTCTCCTCCCGCACGGCCCAGCGCGCGTGCTCCTCCCGTTCGGCGCACCCGTGGCAGGGGTGGGCGCGGACGGCCTCGCGCAGCCGCAGCAGTTCGGCGTCCTCCTGCGGTCCCGCGCCCTGGCGGCGCCGCGGCGGCGGGTCACCCCCACCGGTCTCGGCGAGCGCGTTGCGCAGGGAGGAGGCCAGGTCGCGCCGTTCCTGGGGTGAACGCCAGTTGAAGTTCTTGGGGATCCGGACCCGGGCGACCGGGTCGACGGAACCGGTGAAGTCCTGGGCGTCGATGGTCCGCACCTGGCGGTCCTGGGACAGGATCCGCGGGGACGGGCCGTCGAACCCCTTGCCGGCCACCAGGTCCAGCACGACGCCGAAGGAGGACCGGCGGCCGCTGGGCAGGCGGACGACGTCACCGCGGGACAGGGTCTCCACGCTCGCGCGGGCCTCGGCCCGGCGCGCGGCCGCCCCCACGCGGGACAGCTCCTTCTCCCGGTCGGAGATGGACTGGCGCAGCGCGAAGTACTCGCGGAAGTCCCCGAGGTGGCACGTCATCGCCTCGGCGTAGCCGGCGAGAGCCTCGTTCTGGTTCCTGATCTGCTGGGCCTGCCCCACGACGGCCCGGTCGGCCTGGAACTGCGCGAACGACGTCTCGAGGATGTCGCGCGCCCGGTCGCGGCCGACCTGCTCGACGAGGTTGACGGCCATGTTGTACGTCGGCCGGAAGCTGGAGCGCAGCGGGAACGTGCGCCGCGACGCCAGACCCGCGACGGCCTCGGGGTCGGTGCTGCCGGACCAGACGACGACGGCGTGGCCCTCGACGTCGATGCCGCGGCGGCCCGCGCGGCCGGTGAGCTGGGTGTACTCCCCCGGTGTCACGTCGACGTGGGTCTGCCCGTTCCACTTCACGAGCTTCTCGAGCACGACCGAGCGCGCCGGCATGTTGACGCCGAGGGCAAGTGTCTCGGTGGCGAAGACGGCCTTGACCAGACCGCGGGCGAACAGGTGCTCCACGGTCTCCTTGAAGACCGGCAGCATCCCCGCGTGGTGCGCGGCCAGGCCCCTCTCCAGACCCTCGAGCCAGCCCCAGTAGCCGAGGACGGCGAGGTCGGAACTGGGGATCTCGGCGCAGCGCTCCTCGGCGACGGCGCGGATCTCCTTGCCCTCCTCGGGGCTCGTGAGCCGCAACCCCCAGGCCACGCACTGCTCGACGGCGGCGTCGCACCCGGCCCGGCTGAAGATGAAGGTGATGGCCGGCAGCAGCCCGGCCTGGTCGAGGGTGTCGAGCACCTGCGCCCGCGAGACGGGTCGCTGCCCGCCACCGGGACGGCCGCCGCCGCGGGGCGCGGGGCGGGCCTGACCGCGGCGGCGACCGCGGCCGGGGCTGGACGCGAGGCGGTCGGTCCGGATCTGCTGACGGGACATCGCGACGAGCTCGGGGTTGACGATCGCGCCCGGCACCAGCGACCCCTCGTCACCCTCCAGCGGATCGCCGTCGGGATCGGTGAACAGGTCGTACAGGCGGTTGCCCACGAGCAGGTGCTGCCACAGCGGGACGGGCCGGTGCTCGGAGACGACCACCTCGGTGTCGCCGCGGACGGTGTCCAGCCACGCGCCGAACTCCTCGGCGTTGCTCACGGTCGCCGACAGCGACACGACGAGCACCTCCGACGGCAGGTGGATGATCACCTCCTCCCACACGGCCCCGCGGGAGCGGTCGGCGAGGTAGTGCACCTCGTCCATGACGACGTAGCCGAGCCCGTCCAGCAGCGAGGAGTCCGCGTAGAGCATGTTCCGCAGGACCTCCGTCGTCATGACGACGACGGGCGCCTCCCCGTTGACGGAGTTGTCCCCCGTGAGCAGGCCGACCGCGGCCGAGCCGTGCCGGGCGACGAGCTCGGCGTACTTCTGGTTCGACAGGGCCTTGATGGGGGTCGTGTAGAAGGCCTTGCGGCCCGTGCGCAGCGCGAGGTGGGCGGCGAACTCCCCCACGACCGTCTTGCCGGCACCGGTGGGGGCGGCGACGAGGACGCCACGACCGGACTCGAGGGCCTGGCACGCCTGCAGCTGGAAACCGTCGAGCTCGAACCCGAGGGTGCCGGCGAACTGCGCGAGTTCAGTCCGGGAGTCCTCGGTGCGACGGCGCGCTGCCGCGTAGCGTTCCGCGGGGCTTGCCATGAGGTGAGCTTACATCATCCCCTGAGTTAGAGGATTTACAAAGCGTCGATCGCTGAATCAGAACGACGAAGTCGCGCATTTTGCGACACCATATTTTAGCAGAGGCACTCCAGATGAGCATTTTGTTGGCGCCTGAGCCCAAAAGCGAAGAGCAGTAGGCGGAGAAGCGCTCCAGCCCTCCCTGCGCTGGACGACTCAATGGCACTGCCGCAGTCGGCTCCCTGCCACCTGGAGCATGCCGACATCCCGCCGTCCATCGCCGGTCGCACTCATTCAGGTTACCCGTTGGTCGCCTTGCTCGACAGGTTTGCCACGGTCCGCCACCTAGCGTTTAGGCGAAGCGGGGGAGGAACGGAGTCAACCTCCCTGCCCCAGATCACCACTCAGCACATCGACCATCAGTGCGCGCCATCGATCCAGGCCAACCCCCGCGGGCCGCATCGACGCATTCAAATGTTGTCGCATCGCCGCCACATGTTCATTGTTCCACTCGTTTTGGTCCGCAACGGCCACGAATCGCCTGACTGCGCTTTGATGATCAATCTCCTCAGCCAGCGCCGCCCGCGCAAGATAGCGCATATAGGCCAAGGGAATGTTCTGACCCGTCGGAGTCGCAATGGCCGACTCCCTTAGAATTGCCTCGAAGTGCGACCTCATTTCGCGACCGTTGCGAACATCTGCAGAGGCAAGAGTACGTAAACCAGCAGAACACCAACCGGCCGCCAATGCATCATTCGCCCAAAAATGCGCCACCAGTGGGTCGAACCCCTCAACCGAGAATCGAATCGCCAGGTCGCGGAGCTCGGTCAGCCAGCAGCCCTGATTCAAGTTCTTTGTTACCATTCTCGCCTTCTCAAACGCAGGAACTGCCCCATGTAATCAAAGTCAGGTTGAATCGAGCTACTTCTATCGAGCCGCCGAGTCACCGCCTCAAGACTTCTCTTGCGCCACACACCCCGCAGGGGTGCCAGGGGTCAGTGGAGGCCAGCTGATAGGACGCCCTGAATACCCTTGCGCATCTCGGGACGGCTCATCACGGAACCCGGTACGGGGTTCCACCACCACAGTAAGTAACTCGAGCCGCGGGCGAGGTCAAGGTAACGCTAATAAGGTCACCCGAATCGCCGTAAAAGATTGTATCAGCCCCGTTGTAGTAGCCCGCACCGCTCTGCTTAGTCTTCCCAGTTGTCGCATTCAGTGAGTACATCAACCCGGTCCCTGTCGACCGCGGAATGTACTTCTTGATTTCCGTGGAAGGGAAAGTAACTCTAACAATGGTGCCTCCATGCGTGACAACCACCCCGTTACATCTGGGGAACGGTGCAGCAGACGCGCTGACAGCAGGCGTCATGGCGAAGGCACTTAACGAAAGCGAAGCCGCGCAAGCAACGGCTAGGGTTCGGAACTTGATGCCGCCAACGCGACGCATTTGAGCCTTCATGATTCCACCTCGAGTCGAGCTTTCCGGAGTCAGGAGAACATGACGAATCTAGCGATCGTTAGGGGGACACTACAAGGCCATCGCCTAGGGCAAATATATTAGGGACCAAGTATGACTAGTGCGCCGGGTGCTGCTTCACACAGGACGGGTAAGTGGCTTGCAATGGGTTCCCCATCCGCGTAGGGAGGCCAACCGAAGCCGCTGCCGAGGAACTCGAGCAGCACCCGGCGTCCCCGATGCACGGTCACCTCTGGCAGCCCGACGTGCGTGCCCTTGCGGGCGCGGGGGAAGAGCTGCAGCGCCGCGACGGGGCTGAGGCGGTCGACGACGACGACTTCGAGCAGCCCGTCGGTGGGGTCGGCGTCCGGGGCCATGCGGATCCCGCCGCCGTAGCAGCGGGTGTTAGCCACCGCGACGAGGAGGGCGTCGAGCTCGTGCGCGACGCCGTCCAGGGTCACCCGTACCGGCAATCCGCGCACGACGGCCAGCTCGCGCAGGGCGGCCAGGGTGTAGCGGGCCGGACCCCGGGGCCAGCGCCAGGCGTTGGCGCGTTCGTTGATGAGCGCGTCGACGCCGGAGGCCAGGATGCTGGCGAACCAGCCGGTGCCGCCGGCGTGCTCGACGCGCACGGCGTCAACGGTGCGGTGCCGACCGGCGTGCAGCGCGCGAGCCACCGACTCGGCGGCGGCGACGGGGTCGCCGAGGGGCAGGTCCAGTCCGCGGGCGATGTCGTTGCCGGTCCCGGCGGGCACGATGCCCAGCGCCGTCCCCGTGCCCGCGACGGCCTCGACGCCCGCGTGCACGATCCCGTCACCGCCGACCACGACGAGGGCCTCGAACTCGCCCGTGCGCTCGCGGGCGGTGCGGGAGACCTCCGGCAGGTCGGGTCCGGAGAGGTCGGTGACGTCGTGGCCGAGGGACCGCAGCGTCTGCAGGACTCTCGTGCCCGCGGCACGGCCGTCCCCGCGACCCGCCGTCGGGTTCACGAGGAGGCCGACACGCCCCAGGGAGACCACCTGCGTCAGATTGGGCTGGCTTCGTCGTCCGACAGGGCGCCGTAGTCCGGCTCGGGGGAGTTCTTCTCGCGCCGGCGGTCGTTGCCGAGGCAGATGACGGTCGCCAAGGCGAAGAGGACGAGGAGCGGCAGCGCCAACAGCAGCATCGTCGTGACGTCGGACGTCGGCGTCACGAGCGCGGAGAAGAGGAAGCTGAGGAAGACGCTGATGCGCCACTGCTTCAGGATCGCCTTGCCGGAGAGCAGGTGCGCGAAGTTGAGACCCACGAGCACAACTGGCATGAGGAACCCGAGGCCGAACGCCAGGATGATGCGCATGACGAACGACAGGTAGACATCGGCGCCGATGTAGTTCGCCGCGTTCACCGGCGTGAAGTCGATGAGGAAGCGCATCGCGTTGGGCAGCACGCTGTAGGCGATGGCCGCACCGGCGAGGAAGAGGGGCACGGCGGCCGAGATGAAGCCGACCGCGTAGCGCTTCTCCTTCTTGGTCAGACCGGGCGTGATGAAAGCCCAGAACTGCCACAGCCAGAACGGGCTCGAGGCGATGACCCCGCACCAGATGGCGCCCTTGACCCGAAGGTCGAAGGCCTGGCCGACCTGGGTGAAGTTCAGCGCGACGTTGCGGTAGCCCTTGTCCGCGGCGAAGTCGAGCAGGGGCTGCTGGAGGTACTGGAAGACGCCTTCGAAGGTGCCCCAGCTGTACTTCCACCCACCCCACAGGAACCAGCCGAAGATGCTGCCGATGAGCAGGAAGACGGCTGCCTTGGCGACCCGGTTGCGCAGTTCCCTCAGGTGCTCCATGAGGGGCATGCGCCCCTCGGGGTCCTTGGGACGGCGGCGTCGGACGGTGGGCACGGCCATGGCAGTCGTGAGCTCCTGGTGCGGCGGGTCAGGAGGCGCGCGTCTGGTGCTCGGCGTTTTTCTGCGCCGCGTCCTCGGCAGCGAGCTTGGCCTCGAGCGCGGTCGGCTCGTCGTCCTTGGTGAAGGTCGGCGCGGCGGTGGTGGTGGGGGCCGGCTTGGCCTCCTCCTTGCCGTCGTTCTTCATCTCCTTGACCTCGGACTTGAAGATGCGCATGGAGCGACCCAGGCCACGGGCGGCGTCGGGCAGACGCTTGCTGCCGAAAAGCGCGATGACAAGTACGAGCAGGACGACCAGGATTAGCGGGTGGTCGAACAGGCGTGCCAGGTTCATCGGATCCTCCAGTGTCGGTCGTAGCGCGGCCATCGTACGTCGCCCGGGGGCGGCCGTGGGACAAGCATGCGCGCCGAGTCCTCCGATCGGCACCGTTCCGTGACGTCCTGGGCGCATTCGCGGGCAACTCCCAGGAACGGTCGGCGAGGCCCCCGACGCACGAGAGCCGCTCCGCGGACGCTGTGCACGTCCGCTGAGCGGCTCTTCGAGAGGTGTGGGAGGGCGGGCGCTCAGCGCACCGTGCGCAGGCCGCGCCCGGCGAGGGAGGCGAGGTCGTCGCAGGAGTCGAGCACGAGGGCGAAGTCGAGGACGTCGTCCCAGGCGATGGTCGAACCGGTGTGCGTCTCCATGGCCTCGGCGGGGATGGTCCAGCGCTCGACGGCGACACCGCCGGAGACGAGCAGCGCGACGACGTCCTCGCCGGCGGGCTTGCGGACCTCGTCCTTGCACTTGGGGCAGCCGAACGCGTAGAAGGAGCGCTCCTTGGCCGAGCACACCACGAGGCGGACCTGCTTGGGCGTGAGCTCGACGTCGCCGCAGCAGGGGCAGGAAGCCTTGATCGTGGTCATGTCGTGCACCTCTCGTTCGTGGTGTAGGTCCGGCGGCGACCCCGCCGTCCGACAACCACTGCTTCGGCACGCTCCAGCGATCCCTTGAACAGGGACTTCGACCCAACCTTGACAGCTCGCCCACCGGTGTGTTGCGCATTGGGCCAACCCGGTGAGAGCAACGTTTCAGGCGTAACGCGCCAGGGCCGCCAACGCTGCGTCACGGACCTCCACGGCCAGCTCCGGGGGGTCCACCACCCGGGCGCCCGCCCCCAGACGCAGCAGGAGCCGGTGCACCCAGGAGGTGTCCGCGGTCCGCATCCGCACGCGCAGCGAGGCCTCCTCCCAGGCGTCCTCGGGCGCGTCCTGCACCGACTCGACGGGGTAGTAGTCGACGACCCACGCGGCCTGCGGGGCCAGGTCGACGGTCACGACGAGGTCGTCCGGGCTGGGGCGGAACAGGTCGGTCGCGACGTCCCGCGACTCGGCCTGGACCGGCGGGGTGCCGTCGACGTCGAGGACCTGCGCGACCTCGATGCGGTCGACGCGGAAGAGCCGGACGCCCTCGGCGCGGTGGCACCACGCCTCCAGGTACCAGCGGCCCTCCACGCTCACCAGTCGCATGGGGTCGACGTCGCGTTCGGTGCGCTCGTCCCGGCTGGGCACGAGGTAGCTCAGGTGCAGGCGGCGGTGCTCGCGCAGCGCCAGCCGCGCCGTCTCCAGGACGACGGCGCTGGAGGAGTCGCTGACGTCGACGGCCACCGCGCGCGCGACGGTGCGGGCGGCTCCCCCGGCCTCCCCCGTCGCCTCCGACAGCTTGGCCATGGCGCCCTCGAGCGCCTCGCGGTCGTGCAGACCGGGCACCTCGGCCAGCGTGCGCAGCCCCACGAGCAGGGCGACGGCCTCGTCGACCGCCAGCCGGGCCGGCCGGGCGATGGGGTCGGCGTTCGACAGGTAGACGTGGCCGGACTCCCAGCGCGCGTCGATGAGGTCGTCGGGCAGGTGCCCGGGCGTGCCGCAGACGAAGAGCAGTTCGAGGTCGTGGACGAGGTCGTCCTCGGTGATGCCGAAGTGCTCGGCGGCCTCGTCCACGGGGATGCCCTGGTGGGTCAGCAGGTACGGGACCATCGCGAGCAGACGCGAGAGCCGCTCGGTGGAGGCGTTGCCGGTCACGCGCGCACCCCCGCCGCTCCGCGCAGCCGGCGCAGGACGGCCTCCCGCAGGTCGTCGGGGTCGAGGACCACGACGTCGGCGCCGAAGGGGGCCAGTTCGTCGGCGGCCACCTCGACGTCGCTGACGTCGAGGACCACGAGGTCCTCCGCGTCCGAGCGGGGTTCGACCGACCGCGCGCGGCGCCGGACCGCGAGCCCGGCGCCGGAGCGGACGAGGAGGTGCGCCTGCCGGGTCTGCACCGGACCCACGCTGCGGCCGACGACCTCGCGCGCGTCGACGCCCTCGGGCACCTCGTAGGACCCGGGGCGGCCGATGCGCTTGACGGCCGAGGCCACGCGGGAGAGGCGGAAGACGCGGGTGGCCTGCCGGTCGCGGTCGTGCCCGACGAGGTACCAGCGGCCGTGCCAGGACACGATGGCCCACGGTTCCACGTGCCGGACGGCCGGTTCCCCGCCCGCGCGACGGTAGGTGAACTGCACGGGGGTGCGGTCCCGCGTCGCCGCGTAGAGCGGGTCGAAGGCCGGTTCGGCCGTCCGCACGCGCGGTTCGACGCCGATGAGGGAGCTCTCGTCCGGTTCCACCCCCAGGCTGCGCAGCTTGACGAGCGCGCGGGTCGCCGGGCCGGCCAGGCTCGCCTGCTGCCAGACGCGGCTGGCCAGGGACAGCACGGCCAGCTCGCCGGGGGTGAAGCGGATCTCGGGCAGCGCGTAGGCCTCCCGGTCGATCCGGTAGCCGGCCTCGTCCTCGAAGAACGCGTCCTCCCCGCCGGTCTCCAGCGGGACGCCCAGCTCGCGCAGGTCCTCCTTGTCCCGCTCGAACATGCGCTCGAAGGCGACGGTGGTGGCGCAGTCGGCGTACTGCGGGACGGCGGTGCGGATCTGCTCCTTCGTCAGCCAGCGCCGGGTGGCCGACAGGGCGATGACGAGGTTGAGCATCCGCTCGGTCCGGCGGGCGCCGCGGGCGGCCGCGGCCGCTCCACCGGGGGTCCCGCTCGAGGTCTGCGTCATGGTGCGGTGGACGCTACCGGAAGCACGCCCGGACGCAGCCTGCGTACGCTCGGAGCGTGACGATCAGGTGGCGTTCTGCAACGGTAGACCGGCTGGGGTCGGCGTGGTCCGGCTCGGTGGAGCTCCACGCCACGTTGGCCGACGGCCCCGAGGCCGGAACGCAGGTCAAGGCCCTGGCCCACCCCGACCTCGTCGGCTCCCCCACCCCCGGCGACCGGGTGCTGCTCAACGTCTCCGCGCTGGCCCGCGGGCTCGGCACCGGCGGTTACGCCCTCGTCGTCGCGCTCCCCGACGCGCTGCCCGCCGACCCCCCGCCCGGACCCGGGCACCTCGTCAAGGCCCGGTACACCCCGTTGCAGACGATGGTCCTCGGCGCCGACGACCAGGAGTCCGAGCACCATTCTCTGCTCGCCGACGCCGACGACCTCGCCGGCACCCCCGTCGTCGTCGCCGACCTGCACTCGGCCCTGCCCGCCGTCGTGGCCGGGGTCCGCGCCGACGCGCCCGACGCGCGCGTCGCCTACGTCATGACCGACGGCGGGGCCCTGCCCGCCGCTTTCTCGCGGGCCGTGGCGGGGCTGCGGGACGCGGGCTGGATCGCGGCCTGCGTCACCACGGGCCAAGCGTTCGGCGGGGACCTGGAGACCGCCACCGTCCACACCGGGCTGCTCACCGCACGGCTCGTCGCCGGCGCCGACGTCGTCGTCGTGGCCCAGGGGCCGGGCAACCTCGGCACCGGCTCGCGCTGGGGGTTCTCCGGGGTGGCGGCCGGGGAGGCGCTCAACGCGGCCGCCGTGCTGGGCGGGCGGCCCGTCGCGGCGCTGCGCGTGTCCGAGGCCGACGCCCGCCCGCGCCACCGCGGGGTGTCGCACCACTCCCTGACCGCGGTCGGGCGCGTCGCGCTGGCTCCCGTCGACGTGCCCGTCCCCGACGTCGCCGGTGCGTTCCACGACGGCGTGCGGGAGCAGGCGCGGTCGCTGTGCGGGCGGCACCGCTACGTCGAGGTCCCCGCCGCGGGGTTGGAGGAGGCGCTGGCCACCAGCCCGGTGCGGCTGTCGACGATGGGCCGCGGGCTGGAGCAGGACCGGGCCAGCTTCCTCGTCGCCGCAGCCGCCGGCCGGCACGCGGCGGCGCTGCTGGCCCGGACGTGACGAGACCCCCGGCGCCGTGCGACGCCGGGGGTCCCGGGGTGGTTCAGCTCACTTCACGTCGACGAGGTCCACGACGAAGATCAGGGTCTCGCCGCCCTTGATGGCGCCGCCGGCGCCGCGGTCGCCGTAGCCCAGGTGCGGCGGGATGACGAGCTTGCGCCGGCCGCCGACCTTCATGCCGAGCAGCCCCTGGTCCCAGCCCTGGATGACCATGCCGGCCCCGACGGGGAAGTCGAGCGGCTGGCCGCGGTTCCAGGAGGAGTCGAACTCCTCGCCGGTGCTGAACGCGACGCCGACGTAGTGCGCGCTGACGGTCTTGCCCGCGGTGGCCTCGGCCCCGTCACCGACGACCACGTCGGTGATGACGAGGTCTGTGGGCGGTTCGCCCTCGGGGAAGTCCACTTCGGGCTTGGTGCGTTCGCTCATGCCACGACCCTATCCAACGCGAGTGGGGGCGACAGTTGGATCAGGCCTGGGCTGCGGGGAGCTTGCCCACATCCGCGATGGGGCGGCGACTCACGGGGCACATCCAGAACGCCCAGTCAGCAGCGGACTTCACGACGAGTGGGTGTTGTCGAGGGTGTAGAGGACAGGCGGGCACCATGGCTTCTCTCAGCTCCATGACTATGCCCTGCAGATCTTCCGCAATCAAACGGACCTCGTCGCCAAGATTCCCGGTGAACTCGATGGCCCCACTGGTGGTGACTCCATCAGCGTCAACCCTGTAACGACCCTGGTCGCCTATCCAGCAAGCCCGATCCTCATCTCCCCACGGCCCAAGGTCTGCCCAAAGCGCAGACAAAGCCAATAAACGATCAGACGAGGGCAATGTAGAAAGGCTTACTGAAAGTCACCTTCCGGTGAATCTTCCCGACATCGAACTCCACCGTTCCAGCCAGGGTGTAGTCGCCCTTGGTGCTGAACGATTTGCTAGCCCAGTGAGAGTGGAAGCCGTAGCAAGACGGGACGCCCGTTTTGTAGTAGTGATAGCTCTTCATCACCGAACCCTTGTTGTAGAAGTCGACGCTCGCCACCGCATTGCCGCCACCTGCACACAACGACGGCGTGACATTGAATCGCCAGTTGACATCATAGGGATCACTATAAGTGACTTTCATTTCGAGGTGGCCCTCTGGAGCATCGAATGCCCCGCTGTTCCTTTGCGGCGTCGCCCACCAGTGGTCGACGGCCGCCTTCGTGTTGACACCACGCTGGGTCGTCTCGACGGTAACAAAGTAGGCGGAGTCCTGAACGAGCTTCACGCGCTGCGGAGGAGCGCTGGAGTCCGTCGCACTGGCGGGACTCGCACTCAGGATCGAAGCAGCGATCATCCCGATCAATCCAACGCACATCTTACTGGGCCGACTGAAAATCCGCACAGCTCCTCCAAGTAGTCGCATGAATCGATGAACGGGCAAACTGTCGGGGATCGAGACTCGCCGCGCTCCTCAGGGAAACTATCCTGATCGAGGAGGGACTGAAACCCCCTCCGACATAGGAGACGGGGTGCCAGATATCCGGCTCTACGGACCTGCCTCCTGCGGGTGCCTCACCGGCTGATCGTGGGGTGTGAGGCGCTGTTCTTGTCTTACGACACAACCCACGCCGGGCTGCTGCTGGCCGCCTGCGCCCGCGGGATGCTCGATGGGGATCTCGCCGTGGGTCGCGTCCTCACCGCCTCGCGGGCGCGGTGGGCACTGGGGGCTGCGGGTGCCGCTGGCCGCACCGTTCCTGGCCTGCGCGGCGCACCCGCCGCTGGTAGTGAGCGTGGCCGCGGTGTTCTGCGCCAGCGTCGGCTACGCCGCGACCTTGCCCCTGCAGGCTAGGTGACCCTGAGCTGGAGGTCACCGTGGCTTGGCACGCCTACCAGAACCTGCGGTCGATGCTCCGCGCCCCGACTCCGGCCGCGGGCCGGGCACCGAGGCCATCAACTTGATCATCGAGAAGACCCGACACCTGGCCCACGGGTTCCGCATCTTCGGCAACTACCGCACCCGCATCCTGCTGGCCGCCGACGGAACCCGACCCTGGCGACGACGACGCGTGGGTCGGGGTGAGCTACCCACCCGCAGATCCGAAGAGCCAGATATCCCGTGGCCTTGGCGTCGCGACTCGTAGCGGCGTACCGCTAGGAACCGTGACCAACTTGCCTGCGCTTGCGGCGGAGAGCCCCGTCGAGGAGCCGGTCCGATCCACGACCGGCAACGCTCACAGATCAGAACGAATCGAGAATATCCACCACGAAGACCAGCGCCCCCGCGGGAGCACCCGAAGGGGGCTCATCCCCGTATGCCTCCGATGCGGGAATCACCAACAGCACGCGACTACCCACACGCTGCCCAATGAGTCCCTTGTCCCACCCCGGAATGAGCTGTCCAGTTCCGACGATCGACTGGAACGGGCTGCTTTCCCACGAGGACTGGAAGACCTTGCCATCGGACAGTGTCGCACCGACGTACTGCATGCTCACGTTCATTCCGGCAGTCAAAGGCTCTCCCGTGCCCTCGATGAGCGGCTGCACGACGAGGTTCGCCGGGGGCGTCTCGTCGGTGATGGTGAAGCCGGTCGGCACGCCCTTGTCGTTCGTCACGACCGTCGGCAGCCCGGCCGGCGGGGTCACCGCGGTGCCCTCGGCCATGGTCGGGACGATCTTCACGACGTCGGCGACGACGACGATCGTCGTGCTGGCGTCGACGTTCTCCTTGCCGAAGTTCTTCACGGCGTCGCCGAAGCCGTCGCTGGGCGCGATGGCGATGACCACGCGGTCCCCGACGTGCGTCCCGACGAACCCGCGGGCCAGGCCCATCGTGATCTTCGGCAGCTCGAACCGGGCGGGGGTCTTGCCGTAGCTGGAGTCCAGCTCCTCCCCCGTGGACCCGGCGTACAGGCTGTAGGCGAAGGCGATCTTGTCCGTGCTCTTCACCTCCGGGCCGGTGCCCTTGGCGACGATCTTGCGCGACGTCTCAGTCACCGACAGCGGCGTGGTGATCTGGACGGTCGGCTTGACGTCGGGGTTCACCTCCCCGGTGACCTGCACCGCGAGGTTGTCGTCGGTCGCGGCGGGTTCAATCGTGTTGGCCGACGCGGACGCCGACGCGGTCTGCTCGCTCGGGCTCGGACTGTCGCCCTCGGACGCGCACGCGCCCAGCAGGGACATCGCCAGGGCGGCGGACGCGGACATCAGGGCGGTACGGCGGCGCACGAAGGTCCTCACTCATCGACGGGTCGAACCGGGTCAGCCTAACCGCGGAGCCTGTGCGCCCGCGGACCGTCCCTCACATGCTGTCGATGAGCCGTTCCACTCTGTCGTCGACCGCCTTGAACGGGTCCTTGCACAGGACGGTCCGCTGGGCCTGGTCGTTGAGCTTGAGGTGCACCCAGTCGACCGTGAAGTCGCGACGTTTCTCCTGCGCCGCGCGCACGAAGTCACCGCGCAGCTTGGCCCGCGTCGTCTGCGGCGGCACGCTGAGCGCCTCGAAGACCTCGATGTCGGAGCACACCCGCTCGGCCATGCCCCGGTTGGCGAGCATGTAGTGCAGCCCGCGACCCCGGTGGATGTCGTGGTAGGCGAGGTCGAGCCGCGCGATGCGCGCCGACGTCAGGGGCAGGTCGTGCTTGGCCATGTACCGGTCGAGCAGCTTCTTCTTGATCACCCAGTCGACCTCGCGGTCGACGAGGGAGAAGTCCTGCGTCTCGACGGCGCGCAGCGCCCGCTCCCACAGGTCCAGGACCCGCTTGACCGT
This sequence comes from Kineococcus sp. NPDC059986, assembly GCF_040702905.1. Lineage (NCBI taxonomy): Bacteria > Bacillati > Actinomycetota > Actinomycetes > Kineosporiales > Kineosporiaceae > Kineococcus > Kineococcus sp. NPDC059986. Next base: position 47,856 of record NZ_JBFBND010000013.1, read on the forward strand.
GGGCGTCTGCAGCCCGCGGTCCTCGACGAACTCCTTGGCCCGCTCGAGGTACTCGCCCTGGATCTCCAGCGCGCTCGCCTCGCGGCCGTTGGCCAGCCGGACGGGCTTGCGGCCCGTGAGGTCGTGGGAGATCTCCCGGATCGCCCGGATCGGGTTCTCCATCGTCATCTCGCGCAGCGGGACGCCCTCCTCGACCATCCGCAGGACGAGGTCGGTGGCACCGAGCTTGAGCATCGTCGTCGTCTCGGACATGTTCGAGTCGCCCACGATGACGTGCAGCCGGCGGTACCGCTCGGCGTCGGCGTGCGGTTCGTCGCGCGTGTTGATGATCGGGCGGCTGCGGGTCGTGGCGCTGGAGACGCCCTCCCAGATGTGGTCGGCCCGCTGCGAGAGCGAGTACACCGCGCCCCGCGGCGTCTGCACGACCTTGCCCGCACCCACGATGAGCTGGCGTGACACCAGGAACGGGATGAGGACGTCGGAGAGCCGGCCGAACTCCCCGTGCCGGGACACCAGGTAGTTCTCGTGGCAGCCGTAGGAGTTGCCCGCCGAGTCGGTGTTGTTCTTGAAGAGGAACACCTCCCCGGCGATCCCCTCCTCCTCCAACCGGCGCTCGGCGTCGGTCAGCAGCCCCTCGAGGGTGCGCTCACCGGCCCGGTCGTGGACGACGAGCTGGCGCACGTCGTCGCACTCGGGCGAGGCGTACTCGGGGTGCGAGCCCACGTCGAGGTAGAGACGTGCCCCGTTCTTGAGGAACACGTTGCTCGAACGGCCCCACGACACGACCTTGCGGAACAGGTACCGCGCCACCTCGTCCGGGGACAGCTTGCGTTGTCCCTCGAAGGCGCAGGTGACGCCGAACTCCGTCTCCAGCCCGAAGATCCGGCGATCCATTTCCCCACCTTAGGCACACGGGCGCCGTGCGGCGCAGCGAGACGTGCGAACTGGACCCGCTCAGCCGACGGGGGTCAGCAGGCCCGCCAGGGTCGGGCCGGTGAGCCGGCGGAACGTGCGGCGCTCGCGGCTGCGGTCCAGGACCGCCACCTCGAGGTGGTCGGCGGCGATGGGCCGGGGCCCCTGACCGGCGGCCTCGGCGGCCGCGTCGGACCCCAGGGCCTCCACCGCCAGCTGCAGCGCCTGGGCCAGGGACAGGCCCGGTTCCCAGCGCTCCCCCAGCTTGGCGGCGATCTGGTCGGCCGACCCGCCCATGGCGACGTAGCCGTGCTCGTCGGCCACGGAGCCGTCGTAGGTGAGCCGGTAGACCTGGTCGGTCTCGGGGGTGCGGCCGACCTCGGCCACGACGATCTCGACCTCGTACGGCTTGGACTCGGTCGTGAAGATGGCGCCGAGGGTCTGGGCGTAGGCGTTGGCCAGCCCGCGCGCGGTGACGTCGGTGCGGTCGTAGGAGTACCCGCGGACGTCGGCGTACCGGACGCCGGCCACCCGCAGGTTCTCGAACTCGTTGTACTTCCCGACGGCGGCGAAGGCGACGCGGTCGTAGATCTCGGAGATCTTGTGCAGCGCCCGGGAGGCGTTCTCGGAGGCGAAGACGATTCCGTCCGCGCAGGCGACGACGACGACGGCGCGGCCGCGGGCGATGCCCTTGCGGGCGTAGTCCGCCTTGTCCTTCATCAACTGCTCGGGCGAGACGTAGAAGGGGACGCTCATCGCTCAGGCCTCCGCACCGGTCAGGCCGGGGTTGCCCCCGGGGTTGCCGCGCCGTCCGGCCACGACGGCCTCGACGACGGGTTCGAGTTCGGCGTCCGGGACCTTCCGGAAGCCGGCGGCGGTCACGACGCCGACGACGGGCCAGATCTTGCGCAACAGGTCCGGGCCACCGGTGGCCGAGTCGTCGTCGGCGGCGTCCCAGAGGGCCTCCACGGCGACCCGCACGGTCTCGGCCTCGGTCATCCCCGGCCGGTACAGCTTCTTCAGCGCGCCGCGGGCGAAGATCGACCCCGACCCGACGGTGTGGTGGTCGCGTTCCTCCGACCGGCCCCCGGTGACGTCGTAGCCGACGATGCGGCCGCGGCCGGCGTCGAGGTCGTAGCCGGCGAAGAGGGGGACGACGGCCAAGCCCTGCATGGCCAGGCCGAGGTTCCCGCGGATCATGGTCGAGAGGCGGTTCGCCTTGCCCTCGAAGGACATCAGGGCGCCCTCGAGCTTCTCGAAGTGCTCCAGCTCGACCTGGAAGAGGCGGATCATCTCCACCGCCAGGCCCGCGACACCGGCGATGCCGGCGCAGGAGTGCTCGTCGGTCTGGAAGACCTTGGTGATGTCGCGCTGGGCGATCATCGGCCCGGCCGTGGCGCGGCGGTCGCCGGCCATGACGACCCCGTCGGCGAAGACGAGCGCCACGATGGTCGTGGCGTGCGGGGCCTCCCCGGCGCCGGGTCCGCCACCGGGCAGGGCCCCGGTGGGCAGCGTGCGGGAGGCGGGCAGGACGTCCGGCGAGTACTCGCGCACGAACTCGGTGAAGGACGAGGACCCGGGCCGCAGGAACGCGGCGGGCAACCGTCCCGACTGGTCGCTGGAGTGGTTCACCCTGGCGACCCTACCCGCGCCGTCCCGGCCCACGCCGGGAGGACGCGGGGACGGCTGCTACTGGCCGCCCTTCTGCACGAAACCGCGGACGAACTCCTCGGAGTTGGACTCCAGGACCTCGTCGATCTCGTCGAGGAGGGCGTCGACCTCGGCGTCGGTGTCAGAGCTCTTGGCGGAGGTCTGCCCGGACCCCTGGGCGGGGACGGCGGGGACGTCCTCGGACTCGTCCTCGCGACGACTCGGCCGCTGCTGCTCCTGTCCAGGCATGGCTGGCTCCCCCTGACGTCTCGTGCCGCACCGGACCAGCCGGTCCGGATCCTGCTCCGACACTAACCCCGCGGACCCGGCCGCGGCCCGCTCTGGGGCACAGACCACACGGGTGCGCGTCAGCCCGTGAGCGCGGCGACGAGGTCCTCGGCGGTCTCGCACCGGTCCAGCAGCGCCCCGACGTGCTCCCGGGTGCCGCGCAGGGGCTCCAGGGTCGGCACGCGCTGCAGCGCGCCACGACCGGCGACGTCGAAGATCACCGAGTCCCAGCTGGCCGCGGCGACGCGGTTGCCGTACCGGGCCAGGCACTCCCCGCGGAAGTAGGCGCGGGTGTCGGTCGGGGGGTGGTCGACGGCGTGCCGGACCTCCTCCTCGCTCAGCAGCGTCTCGACCTGTCCCCGCTCGACCAGCTTGCGGTGCAGGCCCTTCTCCGGACGCACGTCGGACCACTGCAGGTCGACGGCCTGCAGCCGCGCGTTGTCCCAGTCCAGCCCGTCGCGGGAGCGGTAGCCCTCCAGCAGCCGCAGCTTGGCGACCCAGTCCACCTCGCGGGCGGCGGAGAACACGTCGGTCTCCAGCCGGCCCAGCACCTGCTCCCAGCGGGTGAGGACCTCGGCGGTGTCGGCGTCCACGTCGTCGCCGTAGCGGTCGGCGACGTAGGCCTGCGCGGCCTCGAGGTAGGCGCGCTGCAACTGCAGGGCGGTGAGCCGGCGGCCGTCGCGCAACCGCAGCAGGTGCGTCAGACCCGGGTCGTGGGACACCTCGTGCAGGGCCCGGACGGGTTCGGACAGCGGCAGGTCGCCGGCGGGGCTGTGCTCGAGCCAGCCGTCCTCGAGCATGGCCAGCACGAGGGAGGTGGTGCCGACCTTCAGCAGCGTGGCGACCTCGCACATCGTCGCGTCGCCGACGATGACGTGCAGCCGCCGGTACTTCTCGACGGTGGCGTGCGGTTCGTCGCGGGTGTTGATGATGGGCCGCTTCATCGTCGTCTCCAGACCCACCTCGACCTCGAAGAAGTCGGCGCGCTGGCTGATCTGGAAACCCGCCTCGCGCGAGTCCTGGCCCAGCCCGACGCGGCCGGCGCCGGTGAAGACCTGCCGGGACACGAAGAACGGGGTGAGGTGGCGCACGACGTCGCCGAACGGCGTGGCGCGGTTCATGAGGTAGTTCTCGTGGGTGCCGTAGGAGGCGCCCTTGCCGTCGGTGTTGTTCTTGTAGATCGTCACCGGCGTCAGGCCGGGGGTGCTCGCGACGCGGCGCAGCGCCTCCAGCAGGATCAGCTCCCCCGCACGGTCCCAGCGCACCGCGTCCCGGGGAGTGAGGACCTCCGGGGAGGAGAACTCCGGGTGGGCGTGGTCGACGTAGAAGCGGGCGCCGTTGGTGAGGATGACGTTGGCCATCGTCGGGTCCTCGGTCTCCGCGCTCACGACGTCGGAGGCGTTCGGCGCGGCCCGCCGGGGGGTGTCGGTGAGCTGGGAGGGGTGCGCCCGGGCCCGGTCCACCTCGAACCCGCGCGCGTCGCGCAACGGGGCCTCGTCCTCGTAGTCCCACCGCGGGCGCGACCGGCCGCCGCCCGTGGCGGTGGCGTAGGCGTTGACCACCTGCGCCGACAGCAGCATCGGGTTGGCCCCGGGATCGCCGGGGACTGAGATCCCGTACTCCGTCTCGATCCCGACCACGCGGCGCACCGTCATGCACCGACCCTACGTGGGCACCCCGGGCCCGGCCTCACTCGGTGCGCAGCGCCACCACGGGGTCCAGCCGGCCGGCCCGCCGGGCGGGGAACACCCCGAAGAAGATGCCGACGGCCGCCGAGACGACGAACGCCACGACGGGACTCCACCACTCGATGACGGCCGGCAGCGGGGACAGCTCGTTGACGCCGACCGAGACGGCGACGCCGATGAGGATGCCGATGACTCCGCCCACGCTCGTCAGCAGCACGGCCTCGACGAGGAACTGCACGAGGACGTCGCGCTGGCGGGCGCCGAGGGCCTTGCGCAGCCCGATCTCCCGGGTCCGTTCGCGGACCGAGACGAGCATGATGTTCGAGACCCCGACGCCGCCCACGAGCAGCGAGATGCCCGCGATCGAGGCGAGGACCGCCGTCAGCAGGCTGAGGATCTGGCCGATGACACCGAGGATCTGGGTCTGCGTCACCGCTGAGAACGTCTGGTCGGGGTACTGCGCCTTCATCGCCCGCCACAGCTCCTCCGACAGCCGCGGGACCTGCGAGGACGAGGGCGCCTTGACGGCGAACGCGTCGACGCGGTCGAGGGAGAACAACCGCTGGGCCGTGGTGATGGGGATGTGGATCTCGTTGTCCAGGGAGACGCCGAAGCTCTCCCCCTGCTCGGCGAGCACGCCGATGACCTCGAAGCGCGTCCCGTTGACGGTCACCTGCCGGCCGACGGGGTCGAGGCCGGGGAACAGGTTCTTCGCGGCCTGCGCGCCGAGGACCGCGACGCGACGGCGGGAGTCGACGTCGACGGACGTGAAGTACTGCCCGTCCGCGACGGGCCGGGTCAGGACCTCCGGGAGGTTCTGGTCGGCGCCCTGGACGGTGGTGAACTGCTCGCGGGTGCCGGCCCGCACCTGCGCCCCCGTCGTCACGCGCGCGGTCACGGCGCGCGGGTCGCCGACGACGTCGGCGAGCACCTGCCCGTCCTTGATCTGCATCGTGGACGTCGCGGCGGCGTTGTTGCCCAGGTTGTTCGTGTCGAACTTCCCGGGCACGACGAGGATGAGGTTGGAGCCCAGCCCCTCGACCTGCGACTCGATCTGCTGCCGCGCCCCGGAGCCGATGGAGACGACCACGATGACGGCGGCGATCCCGATGATGATGCCGAGCATCGTCAGCAGGCTGCGCACCCGGTTGCCGCGCAAGGCGTCGAGCGCGACGCGGAACGCCTCCCAGCCCTTCACGCCTCCCCCACCGCACCGAGCGCCGAGTCGTGCTCGACGAGGCCGTCGCGCACCCGCACCTGACGGCGGGCGCGGCCGGCGACCTCGTCGTCGTGGGTGACGAGGACCACCGCGACACCCCGTTCGGAGTTCAGCTCCTCCAGGATCCGCATGACCTCGGCCCCGTTGCGGGAGTCCAGGTTCCCGGTCGGCTCGTCGGCCAGCAGGATCCGCGGTTCGCCCACGAGGGCGCGGGCGATGGCGACGCGCTGCTGCTCGCCGCCTGACATCTGGGTGGGGCGGTGGGTGAGGCGGTGCCCGAGGTTGACGGACTCCAACGCCACGGCCGCCCGCTCCTTGCGCTCGGGGGCCTTCACCCCGCGGTACAGCAGGGGCAGACCCACGTTGTCGAGCGCGCTGGAGCGCGGCAGCAGCTGGAAGGCCTGGAACACGAAGCCGATCTCCCGGTTGCGCAGGTCGGCCAGCTCGGGGTCGGACAGCTCGGCGACCGCGCGGCCGCCGACGCGCAGGAGGCCCGACGTCGGACGGTCCAGGCAGCCGAGGAGGTGCATGAGCGTGGACTTGCCCGACCCGCTGGGGCCGATGATGGCGGCGTACTCGCCCTCGGCGACGGTGAAGCTGACCCCGCGCAGGGCGTCGACCGTCGTGTCGCCGAAGCGGTAGGACCGGGTGACGTCCACGGCCTCGATGGCCGCAGCGGGTGCCCGGTGGCCGGCGGCGTCGTGCGGGGTGGGCTGGACGGGGCGGGTGGTCTCGTGGGTCACGAGACCTGCTGCCCCGGGGTCACGTCGGCGGTGCCGTCGGTGACGACCGTCTCGCCCTCCCGCAGCCCCTTCGTGATCTCCACGTCGGCGTCCCCGCGCACGCCGATCGTCACGTCGCGCCGCTCGGCCTTGCCGCCGGTGACGACCCACACGCTGTCGGAGTCCTTCGACCCGTGCTGGGACCCGGCGCGCAGGATCGCCGAGGCGGGCACCTCGACCACCCCGGTCACGCTCTTCACCACGAGCGAGACGGTGGCGCTCATCCCGGGCAGGGGGGTCGCGGCGGGAGCGCCGTCGGGGCCCGTCCCGCCGTCGTAGCTCAGGCGCACCGTGTACGTGACCGATCCGCCGCTGCCGGTCTGGGCCGTCGGGTCGACGCTCGTGACCGTCCCGCGGTACTGCGCACCGTCGACGGCGTCCACGGCGACGTTCGCCTTGACGCCGGGCGTCACCGTCAGCACGTCCGTCTCGTCCACGTCGGCGGTCAGGCTGAGCGTGGAGGCGTCGATGAGCGTCACCAGGGTCGAGCCCTGCGAGACCGCCGCCCCCTGGGTCAGGACGGGCGCACCGGCCGCACCGGAGGTGTCGCCCCCACCACCGCCGGCGCCCGAGGGCAGGGACAGGCCGCTGCCGGCGAGCAGCTGCTCGGCACCGGCCGGCAGCGAGGAACCGCCACCCCCGCCGGAGGCCCCCAGCGAGACGCGACCGGAGATGGGCGCCTTCACCGTCAACGCGTCGACCGTGGCCTGGGCGGCCGCGACGGCGGCCCGTGTCTGGATGCGCTGGGCCGAGCCGAGGGAGGCGACCGCGGTGTCGAGGTTGCCCAGACCGGCGTTGACCTGGTCCACGAGGGCCTGGGTCTGGGACGCGAGCAGCTGGTACTGCGTCCGGGAGGACTGCACGGCCGCCAGCGCCGCGGCCTGCGCGGTCGGGTCGGAGATCGTGCGCGCCTGCGCCTCGGCGGCGGCGAAGCGGGTCTGCGCGTCGCGCTCGGCGGCGCGCTGCTGCGCGGCCAGCTGCGACGGGGTCATCGCGGAGGAGGACCCCGACCCCGATCCGCCCTTCGCCGCGTCCGCGTCGGCGGACTCGGCCTGCTGCAGCGCCTGGACGGCCGAGGGGGAGTCGATCGTCATGAGCACCTGACCGGCCTGGACCTCCTGGCCGTCGGTGACGGCCAGCGTCGCGACCGTCCCCGCCGCGGGCGCGGTCAGGACCGAGGACGCGCGCGGCTGGACCTGCCCGGCGGCGTCGACGACCTGCTGCACGTCACCGCGCGCGACCCTGCCGGTGCCGATCTTGGCCGTGTCGTCCCCCGAGCTGCACCCGGCCACGACCAGCGCGGCGGCGGTCCCGACGGCGGCGACGGACAGGACCCGGGCAGCGGGACGCCGAGGACCGGGAACGGATCCGGGACGGGTGAGGGCTCGCACGCGGTCACACTAAGCGCTGGTCCGGCCCCGGGAGTCCCCCTCAGGGCCCAGGTGCGAGACACCTCACGTCCACCCTCCGTTGCACACCCCCCGCGACCTCCGACGCACTGTCGTACCCTCGCGACGGTGAGTGAGACCGTCGCGCTGTACGACCCGTCGGACCCCGTCGGCCGCGTCACCGGCACCGCGTCCCGCGCCGAGGTCCGGGCCCGCAACCTCCCCCACGCCGCCACCGGCGTCCTGCTGCGCCACCCCGACGGCCGGGTCCTCGTGCACCGCCGCACCGACACCAAGGACGTCAACCCCGGCGCCCACGACTGCTTCGCCGGCGGGGTCGTCGACGCGGGCGAGACACCGCGGTACGCCGCCCACCGCGAACTGCGCGAAGAGCTCGGGCTGGACCTCGACCTCACCCCCGTCCTGACCCGCTGGTACCGCGACGCGACCGTGCACTACCTGGCCTTCGTCTTCGAGGCCCGGTGGGACGGCACCCCGCTCACGCTGCAGCCCAGCGAGGTCGACACCGCCTGGTGGGAGGAACCGGACACGCTGCGTCGACGCCTGGACGACACCACGTGGCGCTTCGTGCCCGACACCCGGGAACTCCTGGTCCACTGGCCGCGCTGGTGGCAAGATCCGGCCCGCCCTGTGACCGCACCGTGACCCCGCTGTGGGGGCGCGAGCCACCGTGACGGAGACCCGTGACCCCCAGCCCCCGTCGAGACACGACCTCGCGCCTGCCGTGGGTCGACACGGCCCGCGGCGCCGCCATCGTCCTCGTCATCACCCACCACGCCGTCCTCTTCACCACCGCCGAAGGCCTGGGCCACCCCGGGTGGACCGCGCTCAACGAGACCCTCCGCCTCCTGCGGATGCCGCTGTTCTTCTTCCTCTCGGGGATGCTCGCCGTGCGCGCCGTCCAGCGCCCCTGGGCCGACCTCCTGCGCCGCCGCGTCACCAGCGACCTGTGGGTCTACCTCCTGTGGGCCAGCGCCGCCTTCGCCGCCTTCACCCTGCTCCCCTACGCCCGCGACGACCTCCCCACCGGCGTCTCCGGCTGGCTGCTGGACACCCTCCTGCTCCCCGGCAACGGCGCCTGGTACCTGCTCGCCCTCGCCCTGTACCTCGTCGCCGGCCGCCTCACCCGGAGCGTGCCGACCCGCGTCCTGCTGCCCGCCGCCGCCGTCGTGGCCGCCGCGTTCGGCCCGGGCCAGCTCGTCCGGTACAGCTTCGTCTGGAGCGACGTCCTCACGCTGTTCGTCTTCTTCGCCGCCGGGCTCCGCCTGCGCGACCTCGCCCTCGGCCTCACCGACCGCGTCCCCGGACCGTTCGCCGTCGCCACCGCAGCCACCGCCACCGGCGCTCTCGCGCTCACCGTCACCGGTCTGGGCCTCACGCAGGTCCCCGGCGTCCGCCTCCTCGTCGGCACCACCGCCGTCGCGACCGGCTGCGCCGTGGCCGTCCGCCTCGCCCCCACCCTCGGCGGCCGCGCCCTGGCCGACGTCGGCCGGCGCACCCTGCCCGTCTACGTCACGCACGAGATCGTCCTCGCCGTGCTCGTCCTGGCCCTCGCCCCCGCCGCCGGCACCGCGCTCGCCGGACCGCTGTCGCTCGTCGCCCCCGCCCTGCTCGTGGCCGCGGCGCTCGCCGTCTGCCTGCCGCTGCGCACCCCGCTGGCCCGCGTGCCGTGGCTCCTGCACGCACCGTGGGCCGCACCCCGCCAGCGCGAGGTGCGGCCCACGGCGGAACCGGTCGTGCAGGGGGTCTAGAGGTACTGCCCCGTGTTGGCGACGGTGTCGATCGACCGCCCCGCCTCGGTGCCCTTCTTGCCCTGCATGAGGGTGCGGATGAAGACGATCCGCTCCCCCTTCTTGCCCGAGATGCGCGCCCAGTCGTCCGGGTTCGTCGTGTTCGGCAGGTCCTCGTTCTCCTTGAACTCGTCGACGCACGCGCTCATGAAGTGGTCCACCCGCAGACCCCGCTGCTGGGACGTCAGCAGGTCCTTGATGGCCATCTTCTTCGCGCGGTCCACGATGTTCTGGATCATCGCGCCGGAGTTGAAGTCCTTGAAGTACAGGACCTCCTTGTCCCCACCGGCGTACGTGACCTCGAGGAACTCGTTCTCCGGGGTCTCCGTGTACATGCGCTCCACGGTCGCCTGGATCATCGCGTCCACCGTCGCCCGCGCGTCCCCACCGTTGACCGCGAGGTCGTCCGCGTGCAGCGGCAGGTCCGGCGTCAGGTACTTCGAGAAGATCTGCCCGGCGCTCTCGGCGTCCGGACGCTCGATCTTGATCTTCACGTCCAGACGGCCCGGCCGCAGGATCGCGGGGTCGATCATGTCCTCGCGGTTGGAGGCGCCGATGACGATGACGTTCTCCAGCCGCTCCACACCGTCCAGCTCCGAGAGCAGCTGCGGCACGATCGTCGTCTCCACGTCCGAGGAGACCCCCGACCCGCGCGTGCGGAACAACGACTCCATCTCGTCGAAGAAGACGACGACGGGCGTTCCACCGCTGGCCTTCTCCCGCGCCCGGGCGAAGATCAGCCGGATGTGCCGCTCCGTCTCCCCCACGTACTTGTTGAGCAGCTCCGGACCCTTGATGTTGAGGAAGTAGGCGTTCGCGTGCGTCTGACCGCGCAGCTCCGCCGCCTTCTTGGCCAGGGAGTTCGCGACGGCCTTGGCGATGAGCGTCTTGCCGCAGCCGGGCGGGCCGTACAGCAGGATCCCCTTCGGGGGCCGCAACCCGTGCTCGCGGAACAGGTCAGCGTGCAGGAACGGCAGCTCCACCGCGTCCCGGATCGCCTCGATCTGCGGACCCAGACCACCGATGTCCTCGTAGTCGATGTCCGGCACCTCCTCGAGGACCAGCTCCTCGACCTCCGCCTTCGGGATCCGCTCGAACGCGAACCCCGACCGCGTGTCGATGGTCAGGGAGTCCCCGACCCGCAGCGGACCGTCCAGCAGCGGACCCGCCAGGCGCACGACGCGCTCCTCGTCGGCGCGGGCCAGCACGAGGGCCCGACCGTCCGCCAGGACCTCCTTGACCGTGGCCAGCTCGCCCGTGCGCTCGTAGTCGAAGGCCGCCACGACGTTCATGGCCTCGTTGACCATGAGGTCCTGACCGGGCTGCAACGACTCCAGGTCCACGGCCGGGCTCACGGCCACGCGCATCCGGCGGCCGGCCGACATGATGTCCGCCGTCCCGTCCTCGCCCCCGGCCTGCAGGAACGTGGCGAACTGGGCCGGCGGCTGACCGAGGCGGTCGACCTCGGACTTCAGCGCGACGATCTGGTCACGCGCCTCGCGCAACGTGGAGGCCAGCCGGTCGTTCTGGGCGCTGACCTGGGCGAGTCGGGTGCGGGCCGCTCCGAGCTGTTCCTCGAGCGCGGCGAGGTGGCGGGCGTCCCGCTCACCGCCACCGCCGAAGCGGCGTGTGGGCTCCGTCATGGCGCATCTCCCGTCCTGGGTGGTGCATTCGACCCTAACCCGCGCCCTGGCGATCGCGCGGCGGTATCGCCCCGGCGCGCCACGCTCGGTGCTGCTCTGCAGCAGAACGTGACCTGGCGGCAACGTGCCGGACACATCCGCGCCCCACCAGCCGAGGCCGTCGGGGAGACTGACCCCGGCACCACCCACCGCGTCGACCTGGAGGACAGCCCGTGACCGCCACCGAGCAGGAGCTGACGGAGGGCCTCGCGCACTGGGCCGCCCGCGCCGCCACCCTCGACGCCGCCGACCCCCTCGCCGGCCACCGCGACGAGTTCCTCCTCGACGCCGCCCCCGCCGTCAGCGCCTACCTCGACGGCAACTCCCTCGGCCGCCCCCTCAAGGCCACCGCCGCCGCCGTCGACGCCTTCGTCCACCACGAGTGGGGCGGCCGGCTCATCCAGGGCTGGAGCGGCGACACCCACGTCCCCGACGGCGGCTGGATGGACTGGCCCGTCGACCTCGGCGACCGCGTCGGCCGCGCCGCCCTCGGCGCCGCCCCCGGCCAGACCGTCGTCGCCGACTCCACGACCGTCCTCTTCTACAAGCTCGTCCGCGCCGCCGTCGACCGGGGCCTGCGCGAGGGCCGCGACGAGGTCGTCTGCGACACCGACAACTTCCCCACCGACCGCTTCGTCCTCGAGGGCGTCGCCGCCGAACGCGGCGTCACCCTGCGCTGGATCGAGACCGACCCCGCCGCCGGCACCACCCTCGACCAGGTGCGCGCCGCCGTCGGACCCCGCACGGCGCTCGCGACCTTCAGCCACGTCGCCTACCGCTCCGGCCACCTCGCCGACGCCGAGGGCATCACCCGCGCCGTCCACGACGCCGGGGGGCTCGTGCTGTGGGACCTGTCCCACTCCGTCGGCTCCGTCCCGCTGGAACTGGACGCCTGGGGCGTGGACCTGGCGGTCGGCTGCACCTACAAGTACCTCAACGGCGGTCCCGGTGCCCCGGCCTTCGCCTACCTCGCCCGACGCCACCACGGCCTGCTGCACCAGCCCGTGCAGGGGTGGATGGGGCACGCCGACCCCTTCGCCATGGGCCAGGGCTACGCCCCCGGGCCGGGGGTGCGGCAGCTCGTGTCCGGCACCCCGCCGATCCTCGGCATGGTCCCCGTCCGCGTGGGCGTCGAGCAGCTCGAACGGGTCGGCATCCACGCCGTCCGCGAGAAGTCGCTGCTGCTCACCGGGTTCGCCGTCGAGCTCGCCGACGCTCTGCTCGCCCCGCACGGCGTCGAGGTCGTCACCCCCCGCGACCCGGCCGCCCGCGGCGGCCACGTCACCGTGCGGGCCGGCCGCAGCGGCGCCGACTTCCGCGACGTGACCCGGCGCCTGTGGGCCGACGGAGTCGTGCCCGACTTCCGCACCCCCGACGGCATCCGCCTCGGCCTGGCCCCCCTGTCGACCAGCTTCGGCGAGGTCCTCGACGGGATCGTCGCCCTCGAGCGCACCGTGCGGCCCGCGTGAGCGGCAACACCCGGGCGGTCGAGCCCGACGTCAAGACCGACTTCACCCGCGACATGTCCTACGGGGAGTACCTGCACCTCGACGAACTCCTCACCGCCCAGCACCCCCTGTCCGTCCCCGAGCACCACGACGAACTGCTCTTCATCGTCCAGCACCAGACGTCGGAGCTGTGGCTCAAGCTCGTCCTGCACGAACTGCGCTCGGCCGTGCGCGCCGTCGGCGCCGACGACCTCAAGACCGCGCTGAAGAACATCGCCCGCGTCAAGCACATCCAGCGCACCCTCACCGAGCAGTGGTCCGTCCTGGCCACCCTCACCCCCACCGAGTACGCCCAGTTCCGGGGGTTCCTCGCGAACTCCTCGGGGTTCCAGTCCCACCAGTACCGGGCCGTGGAGTTCGTGCTGGGCAACAAGAACGCCGCGATGCTGGACGTCTTCGCGCACGACGCGGCCCGGCACGCCGAACTGGCCGAGCTGCTGCACGCTCCCAGCCTCTACGACGAGTTCCTGCGGTTCCTCGCCCGGCGCGGGCACGCCGTCCCCGCCGCCCTGCTCGAACGCGACGTCACCCGAGCCCACGTCATGGCCCCCGACCTCGTCCCCGTGTTCCGGCGCATCTACGAGCAGGCCGAGGAGTTCTGGACCGAGTACGAGGCCTGCGAGGAGCTCGTCGACCTCGAGGAGAACTTCCAGCTCTGGCGGTTCCGGCACCTCAAGACCGTCGAGCGCACCATCGGCTTCAAGCGCGGCACCGGCGGGTCCTCGGGCGTCGACTTCCTCGCCCGCGCCCTCGACCTCACGTTCTTCCCCGAGCTGTACGCCGTCCGCACGGAGATCGGGTCCTGATGACCGATCCCCTCCCCGGCCTCGTCGCGGTCGCCACGCCCGGTGTCCTCGCCGGTTCCCGCACGGCACGCGAGGTCCTCGACGCGGCCCTGCGGGCCCGGGGGCTGCGCGGCTCCCTCGTCCTGACGGCCGACGACGCGGAGTTCCGCGCCGCCCTGGCCACCGCCGCCCGCACCGGGGAGTTCCTCCTCGTCACCGGCGACGACACCCCGGCGGACGAGCTGCTCGGGGACCTCGACACGACGGTCGTCCGGGTCGACCTCGACGCCCGGGACGTCGACCCCTCCCGCCGCGTCCGCCGGCACGTGCGGTGGCGCGGCACCGGCGGGCTCCGGTTCGCGGTCGACGACTGGTTCTTCGAACGGACCTCCCCCGCGGTCCGCGTCCCCTACGGCGACGACCCCGACCAGTACGCGCACCTCCGGCTGCCCGACCCCGCCGTCCACGGCCCCGGACCGCACCCCGTCGCCGTCCTCGTGCACGGCGGGTACTGGCGCTCGCGCTGGGAGAACGACACCCTGCACGCCGCGGCCACCGACCTCACCGCCCGCGGCTTCGCGACCTGGAACCTGGAGTACCGCCGGCCCGACCGGCACGGCTGGGACGCCACCACCGCCGACGTCGCGGCCGGGTACGCGGCGCTCGCGCAGGTCGAGGGTCCGCTCGACCTGTCGCGCGTGGTGACGCTGGGGCACTCGGCGGGCGGTCAACTCGTGGGGCGGCTCACGGCCGACCTGCCAGCGGGCGGGAAGCCGGCGCTGACCGTGTCGCTGGCCGGCTGCCTGGACCTGCACTCGATCCACGCCCGCGCCCTGTCCGAGCACGCCGTCGCGGGTGCCCTCGGGGGGACACCGGAGGAACTGCCGGACGTCTACGCGGCGTCCTCCCCGCTCGCCCGGCTCCCCCTCGGCGCGCCCGTCGCGGTCGTCTGCTGCCGGGGCGACGACCCGGACCTGCTCGACGCCTCCCGGCGCTTCGCCGACGCGGCACGGGCGGCGGGCGACGAGGTGCACGTCGTGGAGGAGGACGGCGACCACTTCTCCGTCGTGGACCCGGGCAGCGCCGTGTGGGCAGGGCTCGTCCGGGTGCTGGTGGACGAGGTGCGGGGCTGAGGGGTCCCCCGTACCCTCGTGGCGCACGGTCGGGATCACGGCTGCGCGCGGGTCGTCGGAGGGCGGGAACAGGTCGATGTCGTCGGTCTCGAGGATCGACGGGTTCCAACGTCGGCACCCCGTCGTCGGCTACCCCCTGGCGGTGGTCTACAAGTTCTTCGAGGACCAGGGCGCGTACCTCGCCGTCATCATCACCTACTACGGGCTGCTGAGCCTGGTGCCGCTGCTCCTGCTGCTGTCGACGATCCTGGGGTTCGTCCTGGCGGGGAACCCTCGGGCCCAGGAGGAGATCGTCAACTCGGCCGTCTCGCAGATCCCCGTCATCGGTCAGGAGATCGGGGACCCGGGCGCCGTCGGGGGCGGGGGCATCGGCCTGACCATCGGGATCGTCGGTGCGCTCTACGGTTCCCTGGGCGTCGGGCTTGCCGTGCAGAACGCCGTGAACACCGCGTGGGGCATCCCACGGAACGAGCGTCCGAACCCCTTCAAGGCACGGCTGCGCAGTCTGTTGCTCATGGTCACGGCGGGGTTGTTCGTCGTGGGGACGACGGTGCTCAACGTCGTCCTCGGGGACGTCGTGGGGGACGCCGGGTTCCTGTCCGACGCCGCGAGCCGCGTCGGCTACACCCTCCTGGCAGGGGTCGGGTTCACCATGGCGTTCTGGCTCGCCGCCGCGCACCGGCCACCCTTCCGCACGATCCTCCCCGGCGCACTGACCATGGCGGTGCTCTGGCAGTTGCTGCAGTACTTCGGGCGAGGTCTCGTCTCGCTCGTCGCGGAGCGCAGCAGCGTGTCGAACCAGGTGTTCACCGCCCTGCTCGGCGTCATCGCCTTCCTGTTCGTCACCTCGGTCTGCGTCGTGCTGTGCGTCGAGGTCGACGTCGTGCGCATCCGGAAGCTGTACCCGCGGGCGCTGCTCACCCCGTTCACCGACGCCGTCGAACTCACCCCCGGCGACCAGCGCGCCTACACGCGGATCGCGAAGGCGCAGCGGCACAAGGGGTTCGAGAAGGTGCACGTCGAGTTCGGGGAGTCACCCCTGGAGCAGCGGCGTGCGGCCGAGGCGGCCGGCGAGGAACGAGCAGACGGTGACCTGGAGCGGGTGGTAGAGGATGACCGGTAGGGCCACGAGCCCCACCACGTGCGGGTCGAAGAGGACCGTCGCCATCGGCAGCCCCGTCGCGAGCGACTTGTTGGACCCGCAGAACGCGATCGTGATGCGGTCCGCGCGGTCCGCTCCCCACAACCGCGGCGTCCACCAGGCCACCGCCAGGACGGCGGCCAGGAACACGGCGGCGCACAGCACGACGACGACCACTTCGGCCACCGTCACCTCCTGCCACACGCCCTGACGCACCCCGCGGCTGAACGCGGCGTAGACGACAGCGACGATGACACCCCGGTCCAGCAGCGTGAGACGCCGCTTGTGCGCGCGGACCCAGTCCCCGATCCAGCGGCCCGCCACGAGCCCGACGAGGAACGGGACGAGCAGTTGCAGGAGGATGCGGCCGACGGCGCCCGCGTCCGGGCCGGCCCCGGACGACCCGAGGAGCAGCGCCGCCAGCAGCGGGGTCAGGCCGATGCCGGCGAGGTTCGACACCGTGGCGCTCACCACGGCCCCCGGCACGTTCCCCCGGGCCATCGCCGTGAAGACGACGCAGGACTGGACGGTGGAGGGCAGCGCCGACAGGAACAGCAGCCCCGCGACGAGCCCGTCGTCGAGCAGACCGCCCACGACGAACGCCAGCAGCAGACCGAGCACGGGGAAGACGACGAAGGTGGTCGCGGCGACGGCACCCTGCAACCGCCAGTTGCGCAGCCCGGTGACCGCCTCCGCGGGCGCCATGCGGGCGCCGTAGACGAAGAACAGCACCCCGACGCCGATCGTCGTGCCCCACGAGAACCCGGTGGCCGCGGCGCCACCGGCGGGCAGCAGCGCGGCCACGAGGACCGCGCCCAGGATGGCCACGACGAAGGGTTCGACGCGGCGCAGGACGGGGACCTCGGACCAGCGGCGCACCCGCGGCACCCTACTGCCGCAGAACGTGGTGGTTGCTCGGAGCCTCGAGGGGGTAGTGCGGCACAGTGGCGTCATGAGCCACGGCAGCCCGCTCGTCGACGTCCCCACGCTGCGCGCAGAACTCGCCGGCGGGGACCCGCCCGTCCTGCTCGACGTGCGCTGGGCCCTGGGCGGGCCGGACGGCGCGGCCGAGTACGCGGCGGGCCACCTGCCGGGGGCCGTCTTCGTGGACCTCGACACCCAGCTGTCCCGGCCGCGGCGCGCCGGTGAGGGACGGCACCCGCTGCCGGACCCCGCGGCCCTGCAGGAGGTCCTGCGGGACGCCGGGATCTCGGCGGGATCGCCGGTGGTGGTCTACGACGCCGCGACGTCCACGAGTGCGGCGCGCGGGTGGTGGGTCCTGCGCTGGGCGGGTCTGCGCACCGTGCGGGTGCTCGACGGCGGACTGGCCGCGTGGACCGCCGCGGGCCTGCCGCTGAGCACCGACGTGCCACTGCCGGACCCCGGCGACGTCGAGGTCGCGCCCGGCACCCTGCCCGTCCTCGACGCCGCGGAGGTCGCCGAGCTGGCCCGGACGGGTCTCGTGCTCGACGCGCGGGCGGCCGAGCGGTACCGCGGCGACGTCGAGCCCGTCGACCCCGTGGCCGGTCACGTCCCGGGCGCGGTGAACTCCCCCACGACGGCGAACGTCACGGCGTCGGGGACGTTCCTGCCGGCCGAGGAGCTGCGGGCGCGGTTCGCGGCCGTCGGCGCGGGGGCGGAGGAGCCGGTCGGCGTGTACTGCGGGTCGGGCGTCACCGCCGCGCACACCCTGCTGGCCCTGGAGGTCGCGGGTCTGCGCGGGACGCTCTACCCCGGCTCGTGGTCGGAGTGGGTGGCCGACGCGTCCCGGCCGGTGGCCACGGGCGCCGACCCCGGGTGATCGTCGAACGCGTCGAGGACGGCGTCTCGACGGTCGTCTTCCGGGTCCGGACGCAGGCTCGGACCTGGTACCTGCGGTTCGGAGAGGAACCGGAGGACGACCTCTGGACGGATGCGGAACTGCACGCCCGGCTGCTCGCCGCAGGCGTCCCCGTCCCGCAGTTCGTCGCCGTGGCCCGGGTGCCGGACGCTGACCGGTGGGCGGGTCTGACGACCGAGGTGCCGGGCGGACCGCTCACGGACGTGCGGCACGCCCCCGCCGTCCTCGAAGTGGCGGGCCGACACCTGCGGACGGTCAACGCGTTCCCCGTCGAGGGTTTCGGGTTCGTCCGCCGCCGCGGACCGGGGTGGCCGCTGCGGGCGGAGTTCGCCACCCACGAGGAGTTCGTGCGGTCCCACCTGCCGGACCCGTGGCCCGGTCGGCTCGGTGGGGTGTTCACGCCGGGCGAGCTGGACCGGTTCGCGGTCCTGGTCGCCGAGCAGGCGGCGCTGGACGTGGACCCCTCGTTGGTGCACGGGGACTTCGACGTGACGCCCGTGTTCTGCGACGGCGCGAGGTTCACGGGGTTCATCGACTTCGGGGAGGCCCGCGGCGCCGAACCCTGGTTCGACCTCGCACACTTCCTGCTGCACGAGGGCGAAACCCTGCCTGCCGGGCTGATGCCGCACCTCCTGCGCGGGTACGGGCCGACCGTGGGACCTGCCGCGCTGCGGCGCAGCGCGGTGCTGCTCGGCCTGCGTCAGCTGTGCCGGTGGCTCGGGCCCCTGCGGAACCTGCCCGACGAGCACCCCCAGGTGCAGCACCGGGTGGCGCGATTGCGGGAACTGCTCGTCGACGCAGGGTGATGTCCACAGGCGCGGAACGGCGGCCGCCTTCGATGTCGGAGGTGGCTGGTACAACTGGGACGGGCCGCTGCAGTCGTCTTCAACCCATTGCAGCGCAACGCTTTCGCCCTTGTCGACGAAGCCGTCGGACGCTAGGGTTGCGCCATGACGCCGACCGCCGCGCCCCCTCAGGACCCCCTGGAGGACCTGGGGAACCTGAGCCCCGCGCAGCTCATCGACGTCATCACCGACGCCGAACGGCAGATCCGCGCCCTGACCGCCCGCCAGGTCCAGGCCACCGCCCGCTACGCCCACCTCATGGCCACCGAACCCGGCGGCGAGGCGGCCACCACCCGCGAGATCGCCCTGGCCCGGCACGTCTCCCCCCACACCGCCACCTCCCTGCTGACCGCCGCGACCGTCCTGACCACCCAGATGCCCGCCACCCTGGCCGCCCTGCGCGACGGCCTCATCACCGAACACGCCGCCCGCACCGTCGTCACCGCCACCGGCCACGTCAGCCCCGCTGACCGCGCCCGCATCGACGACCGGATGCGCCGGGAGTACCGCCGCAAAGGCGTCGGACACCGCTACCTCGCCGGCGCCGCCCGCGCCCTGGCCGACGCGATGGACCCCGCCGCCGCCGTGGCCCGCAACCAGCGCGCCGAAGGCACCCGCCGGTGCAGCGTCCGCCCCGGGCTGGACCACATGACCTACTTCACCGCCGTCGGCACCCCCACCCACAACCTCACCCTGCTCACCACCTTGCGCCGCGCCGCCGCCGACCAGCTACGCGCCAACCCCCACGACGAGCGGACCGAGGACCAGGCGATGTACGACGTCCTGTTCGCCCGCGTCACCGGCCTCGACCTCGTCACCGACCCCCTCCCGATCACCCTCGAACTCGTCATGGACGAAGCCGCCCTCCTGCGCGGCGGGAACACCTCCGCCCGCGTGTGGTGCGACGGCATCGACGGCGGCCCCCTACCCGCCCGCCAAGCCCGGGAGCTGGTCCTGGACGCCGCCGAACGGGACCAGACGTGGGTGCGGCGGCTGTACACCGCCCCGGACACCTCACCGGCCGCGGGTGAACTGGTCGCGATGGACGCGAAGTCCCGCCTCTTCCCACCGGCGCTGGCCCGCTACCTGCGACGGCGGGACCAGGTGTGCGCCACCCCGTGGTGCCAGGCCCCGATCCGGCACGTCGACCACGTCACCCCCTGGGCGCGGGGAGGCAGGACGAGCGTCGCCAACGGGCAAGGCTTGTGCCGGTCCTGCAACTACACCAAGGACCTGCCCGGCTTCACCACCACCAGCGACGACCGCGGCCGGACCGTCCTGACGGTCAGGACCGGGCACCGGTACCGGCGCGAACCACCGCCGGTGCTGGGGCACCCCACCCTGCCCGAACGCCGCACCGCAGACCGACGTCGGGAAGGACGTCGGGCCACCGACACCTCCACCGCGACGCGAGACCGACCTCGGGCCGGAGGCCCTCCTCCGCGGTCGGGTGACGGGCCGGGAACGATCCCAGGTCGAGCCTCCCCGCCCCCTCCCCGGGCCGGGGGCCAGCGTGTAGCGTCGAGATCGTGGTCGCTGCTGACATCTCCCCTGACCTGACGGACACCCCCACGACGAAGCTCATCCACGTCGGCCTCGGCGGCTGGGGTGGTGACTGGGAGCGCAACGCCATCCCCCCGGTGACGGAGGTCGACCGCGTCGCCATCGTCGACGCCCACGAGCCGACCCTGCGCGCGGCACAGGAGAAACTCGGCCTGCCCGACGCCATGTGCTTCACCTCCCTCACCGAGGCCGCGGGGTCCGTGGCGGCGGAGGGCGTCATCGTGACCGCCCCGATGGACTTCCACGTCCCCGTCGCCCTGGAGGCCCTCGACGCGGGGCTGCACGTCCTCGTGGAGAAGCCGTTCGCGGGGACGGTCGCCGAGGCCCGCACGGCCGTCGAGCGCGCCGAGGAACTGGGCCTCGTCCTGCAGGTCAGCCAGAACTACCGGTTCTACCCCGGACCGCAGAAGGTGCGGGAACTGCTGTCGACCGGCGCGGTCGGTGACCTGTCGGTCGTCCACGTCGACTTCCGGCGCTGGGACCACGACGCGCCCCTCGAGACGTACCGGCACTACCAGTTCCCGCACCCGCTCATCTACGACATGGCGATCCACCACTTCGACCTGCTGCGCATGACGACCGGCCGCGAGGCCGTCAGCGTCTACGCCAAGGTCACCGACCCCTCGTGGAGCAAGTACACGGAGGAGGCGGCCGCCGTCCTCGTCATCGAGCTCGAGGGCGGCCTCGTCTGCAGCTACCGCGGCAGCTGGGTCTCCCGGGCGCCGGAGACGCACTGGGACGGCGAGTGGGTCTTCGAGGGCCAGGACGGCTACGTCACCCTCGCCGGCCGCGGCAACGACGGCCCGGCCGACGACGAGGTCCGCCTCGGGCTCGGGGGGAAGCCCGCCGAACCCGTCGAGCTCCCGGTGATGGACGTCTGGGGCCGCTCGGCCGGGCTGCGCCAGTTCGCCCGGGCGATCCGCGGCGGCGGGGCACCCGACGTGACGGGCCGCTCGAACCTCGGCAGCGTCGCGCTCATGGAGGCCGCGGCCCGGTCCGCCGCCTCGGGGAAGGTCGAACCCGTGGAACAGGTCGGAGGGACGGTCGCGTGAGGGTCCTGGTCTGGAACGAAGGCGTCCACGAGGCGAACGGGTCCCCGCCCGACATCGCCGACTACTACCCCGAGGGCATGCACGGCGCCATCGCCGCCGGGCTGCGCCGGTTGCTGCAGGACGCCGAGGTCTCCACGGCGACGCTGGCCGACCCCGAACACGGCTTGACCGCCGACGTCCTGGACCGGACCGACGTCCTGCTCTGGTGGGGACACGTCGCCCACGACCAGGTCGACGACGCCGTCGTGGCCCGGGTCAAGCAGCACGTCCTCGGCGGGATGGGTCTGCTCGTCCTGCACTCGGGGCACTTCTCGAAGATCTTCCGCGACCTGCTCGGCACGACGTGCTCCCTGGCGTGGCGCAACGAGGGCGAGCAGGAGCTGGTGTGGACGGTCAAGCCGTCCCACCCGATCGCCCAGGGCGTCCCGCACCCCCTCGTCATCCCGCGCCAGGAGATGTACGGCGAGCTCTTCGACATCCCCGACCCCGACGACCTGGTGTTCATCAGCTCGTTCGCGGGCGGCGAGGTGTTCCGGTCCGGGGTCACGTTCACCCGGGGCCAGGGCAAGATCTTCTACTTCTCCCCCGGCGACCAGGAGTACCCCGTCTACCAGCAGCCGGAGGTCCAGCAGGTGCTGGCCAACGGGGTCCGCTGGGCGGCCCCCACGGGTGAGCGCGCCGTCCCCGACGTCAGCAACCCGCCCCGCCAGTGGCTGCTCTGACCTGACGGGGAGCGGGCTGCGCCGGCGTCAGTCCTCGAACGTCTCGTCCGACTGCTCGTCCGCGCTGGCCGACGCCTCGGCGCCCCGCGCGGCCTCCCGGGCCGCGCGGCGCACCTTGCGGTCCGAGATCGGCCGGTCGCCGTACTCGGTGCCCTCGACGACCTCGACCTCGGCGGCCTCCCCGTCCACGGGGTAGGCGCCGGGGGCGGGACGGCGCTTGCGCAGCGGCGGGGTGTACCCGTCGGCCAGGCGCCGGGACGTGATGAGGAACCCGGTGTGCCCGATCATCCGGTGCTGCGGACGGACGGCGAGCCCCTCCAGGTGCCACCCGCGCACCATCGACTCCCACGCCTCCGGTTCGGTCCAGCGCCCGGACGCCCGCATCGCCTCGGCGACGCGCGAGAGCTGCGTGGCGGTCGCGACGTAGCAGATGAGCACCCCGCCGGGGGCGAGGTGGTCGGCCACGACGTCGAGGCACTCCCACGGGGCGAGCATGTCGAGGACCGCGCGGTCGGCGACGACGTCCGTCGTCGGCAGCGTCTCGACGAGGTCGCCCACCCGCACCGTCCACGCCGGGTGCGGCCCGGCGAAGAACGTCTCGACGTTGCCGCGGGCCACGTCGGCGAAGTCCTGCCGGCGCTCGAAGGAGTGCAGCTGCCCGTGGTCGCCGACGGCGCGCAGCAACGACATCGACAGCGCACCGGACCCCACCCCGGCCTCGATGACCGTGGCCCCGGGGAACACGTCCGCCATCTGCACGATCTGCCCGGCGTCCTTGGGGTAGACGACCGCGGCCCCGCGCGGCATCGACAGGACGAAGTCCGTCAGCAGCGGCCGCATCACGAGGTACTCGATCATCGCCGTGTTGACGATCGTCGTGCCGTCGGGGCGGCCGATGAGCTCGTCGTGCAGGAACTTGCCGCGGTGGGTGTGGAATTCCTTCCCCGCGGTCAGGGTGATCGTGTGCATCCGGCCCCGGGGGTCGGTCAGCTGCACCCGCTCGCCTTCGCGCAGCGGTCCACGGCGGGTGGTCGCACCCGTCGGCGGGTGGGCAGGGTCGATCACAGGGTCCTCTTCCGTTCGTCCGTCTCAGCGGGCCGTGACGGCCGCGATCACGTCACCGGTGTGCAGCAGTCCACGGACCCGGCCAGCAGTGTCCACCACGACGTGCTCGCCGGGGCGCACCTGCACGGCGTCCAGGAGCTGTTCGCCCGTCAGGTCCTCCGGCAGCCAGGACCGCGGCGGCAGCGCGCGGGCCGTCGCACCGGCCCCCAGCGACGTGCGCCGCTCCTCCGGGACCTGCCGCAGCGCCGCCGTGTCGACGACGGCGACGGGCACCCCGTCGTCGGTGACGAGGACGACCTCGAGGTCGCGCGAGGACCCGGCCGTCGCGCCGGCGTCGATGGCGGACCGCGCGGTCCGCACGACCTCCTCCACCGTCGCACGCGCGTTCACGGCGATCGCCGGCCGCTGCAGCGCCCGCACCGACAGCTCGGGCACCCGCCGCTGGACCGACGCGAACTTCAGCGCCTCCGACGCCCCCTGCCACAGCAGGGCGCCGACGAGGGCCGCCCACACGACGTCGGTGATGGACGAGCCCCAGCCCAGCAGCCGCGGCAGCAGGAGCCCGCCGAGGAGGACCAGGACGGCCAGGACCCGGCCGACCCAGCCGGCCACGACCGTCCCGGCGGCGCGGTCGCCGCGCACCTTCCAGACGACGGCCTCCAGGGCGTGCCCGCCGTCCAGCGGCAGCCCCGGCAGCAGGTTGAAGACCGCCAGCAGCAGGTTGGACAGCATGAGCGCGCCGAGGAGCAGCTCCCCGACCCCGGCCGGACCGGGCTGCTCGGCGAGACCGTCGCGCAGCCGCCAGGCGACGAACGCGATGACACCGTTCGCCACGGGGCCGACGACGGCGATGAGCAGGCTGCTGCCCGGGGTCGTGCGGCCCTCGTGGGACGTGAACCCGCCCCAGAGGTTGAGGACGATCCCGGTGACCCGCTGCCCCGTCGCCTTCGCGGCCACCGCGTGCGCGATCTCGTGCAGGAGCACCGAGATCAGCAGCAGCACGGCGTACCCGAAGGCCACGACGTAGGACGCGGGACCGGGCACGCGCAGCTGCACCACGGGCGAGAAGACGACCACGATCAGCGCGGCGAAGAGGAACCAGGACGGGGCCAGCAGCAGCGGCACCCCGAACGGGCGGCCGAGGGAGATGCCGCCTCTCACAAGACTCCGCCGACGACCCGGGACGCGACCTGCTGCATCCGCCGATCCTAGGTGGCGGTCCGGCGGCGGACGCGGGGGGACCACCTCCTGTCCCCCGTAAGGTGGTCGGGTGACCACCGGCGTGCCTCGGATCGAGACCACCCCGGCCACGACCCGGCGTCCGCTGTCCCCCTCGCGGGCCTCCGACTTCATGCAGTGCCCGCTGCTGTTCCGGTTCCGCACCATCGACCGGCTGCCGGAGGTGCCCACCCGCGCGGCCGTGCGCGGCACCCTCGTCCACGCCGTCCTCGAGCGGCTCTTCGACCTCCCCGCGCACGAGCGCACCGCGGAGCAGGCGTGCGCGATGGTCGAGGGCCAGTGGCACGCCCTCCTCGAGCGCGAACCCCGCGTCGCGGCGCTCTTCCCGCAGGACCCGCCCGGGACGGCCGACGAGGAGGGGCTCGCCATCTGGCTGACCGAGGCCCGGCGTCTCCTGCAGCGCTACTTCGACCTCGAGGACCCGACGCGCCTGGAACCGGCGGGCCGGGAACTGCCCGTCGAGATCGACCTCACCGACGGCCTGCACCTGCGCGGCATCGTCGACCGCCTGGACGTCGCCCCCGGCGGGGCGATGCGCGTCGTCGACTACAAGACGGGGCGGGCGCCCTCGGAGCTGTTCGAGTCCAAGGCGTTGTTCCAGATGCGCTTCTACGCCCTCGTCCTGTGGCGGCTGCGCGGGGAGGTGCCCCGCCAGCTGCAGCTCGTCTACCTCGGCTCCGGCGACGTCCTGCGCTACGCCCCCGACGAGGCCGACCTGCTCGCCACCGAACGCAAGGTCCGTGCCCTCTCCGACGCCATCGAGCGGAACCGGGCCGCGGGCGACTGGCGCCCGAAGCCCGGCCGCACGTGCACCTGGTGCGACCACAAGGCGCTGTGCCCGAGCTTCGGGGGCACCCCGCCACCGCTGCCCGAGGTCTGAACCCCCGACCGCACCCTCAGACGCGCGTCGGCTGCACCGCGCGGGCGAAGGCGGCGAAGCGGTCGACCGCGGCCGGGACGTCCCACGAGTGCCACGCCCCGGCCAGCACCTCCGACACCGCCCCCGGGACCTCCCGCGCGATCCGCGCCGCCGCCTCCGGCATCCCCGGGAACGTCTGCTCCCCCACGAGCGCCAGCACCGGGACGTCCCGCCCCAGCAACTCCCCCAGCGGACCGCTCGCGGCCCACACCAGCGACTCCCCGTCGGCGCGGTAGGCGGGCGCCTGCGCGACGAAGCGGGCGTGGAACGGCATGTGCGCCAGTCCTTCCCGGAACTCGGCGGGCATGTCCCGCACGTACTCCGCCGTCGCGCCGGCCAGGTCTCCGGCGTCGAGGCGGTCGGTCACGTCCGCCAGCCACGAGCGCACCGAGTCCAGGTCCGACTGCTCGTCCAGCGGTGCCTCCCACAGGACGAGCCCCGCGGTCGGCACCCCGCGCGCGGCCGCGGCCAGCGCGATCGAGCACCCGGAGGAGTGCCCGACGAGCACCGCCGGCCCGCCACCGGCCGCGTCCACGACGGCGGCGACGGCCGCGAGCTCACGCTCCAGCGTGACGTCGCCGGTGGCCGCGCTGTCGCCGCGGCCCACCCGGTCGTGCACGGTCGTCGTGAACCCCCGGTCGGCGAGGGCCTGCGCGGTCTGCGTGGTCGCCCCGTCGATCTCGCGGTAGGGCCCTGCCCCGGCGATGAACACGACGGCCGGTCCGGAGCCGTAGCGGTCCAGCACCACCGTGTCGCCCTGGTCGGTCTGCACCTCGAGTGTCGTCATGCCCGTGGGACTCGGCGCACCGGTGGAACTCATCGCCACGACTCACCGGTGCGGGCGCACCTCACGCCAGGGTGTCCACCGGCCGGCCCGCGGCGATGCGACCCAGCGCCGCGACGTCGACCTCGGTCAGGGCCTCGACGCGGCTGCGGCCGGGGGCGGCCGGGATCGGCACCATGTGCGGGCAGGCCAGGACGTGCGCACCGGCCGCCTCCCCCGACGCGACCCCCGTCGGGGAGTCCTCCACCACGACGCAGTCGGCCGGGTCGACCCCCAGCAGCTGGGCGGCGCGCAGGTACGGGTCGGGGGCGGGTTTGCCCCGCTCGACCTCGTCGCCCGCGACCACGACGGTGAAGGCGCCCGGCAGCATCGCCGCGACCGTCGCCGCCAGGCTGCGGTACGACATCGTCACGAGCGCGCACGGGACGCCGGCCTCCCCCAGGGCGCGCAGCAGCTCCAGGGCCCCCGGCCGCCACACGACGGCCGCGCTCACCTGGGCGATGACCGCCTCGATGAGCTCGTCGACGACGGCCACGGCGTCCAGGCGCACCCCCGTCGTGCGTTCGACGTGCTCGGCCAGGACACGCCCGGAGTCCGGCAGCGCGCTGCCGACCAGCTGCAGCGCCTGCTCGTGGCTCCAGGTGGCCCCGTGCCGCCCGAGCAGCGCCGTCTCGGCCGCGATCCAGTGCGGTTCGGTGTCGACGAGCGTGCCGTCCATGTCCCACAGCACGGCGGCAGGGAGCTGGACGGGTGTCTCGGAGGTGTGTCCGGTGGGCGCTTCGTGGGGACTCATCAGCCCCGGAGTCTAGGGTTGAGCCGTGCCAGAGCAGCCTGCCGACCCCACGACGGACGACCTCGTCCTGCGCAACCCCGTCGTCATCGCGGCCTTCGAGGGCTGGAACGACGCGGGCGAGTCCGCCAGCCAGGCCGTCGCCCACCTCCACGACGTCTGGGACGCCACCGAGCTGGCGGAGTTCGACCCCGAGCTGTACCACGACTTCCAGGTCAACCGGCCGACCGTCCACTTCGACGACGACGGCCGCCGCCAGCTCACCTGGCCGACCACGCGCATCTCCGCCGTGCAGCTGCCCGACGGCCCCCGCGACGTCATCCTCGTCCGCGGCATCGAGCCGTCGATGCGCTGGCGGACCTACGCCCAGGAACTCGTCGAGGTCGCCCGGACGCACCACGCCTCCCTCGTGCTGACCCTCGGCGCGCTCCTGGCCGACGTCCCGCACACCCGCCCCCTGCCCGTCACCTCCAGCAGCGAGGACCCCGAGCTCGTCGAGAAGCTCGATATCGAGCCCAGCCGCTACGAGGGCCCCACCGGAATCGTCGGGGTCGTCCAGGACGCCATCACGGCCGCCGGCATCCCGTCGGTGTCGCTGTGGGCGGCCATCCCGCACTACGTCGGGCAGCCCCCCTCGCCGAAGGGGACCCTCGCGCTGCTGCGCCGGATCGAGGAGCTGCTCGACCTGTCCATCCCCCTCGACGAGCTGCCCGAGGACGCCCGTGCGTGGGAGCGCGGTGTCGACGAGCTCGCCGGCGAGGACTCCGAGATCGCGGAGTACGTCCAGCAGCTCGAAGAGGCCAAGGACACCGCCGAGCTGCCCGAGGCCTCCGGGGAGGCCATCGCACGCGAGTTCGAGCGCTACCTGCGTCGACGCGACGACCCGCCGCGCCGCGGCTGACCCTCCAGAGTCACCCGCCCGGGTGACGCTGTGTGCGGATCCGGCCCCACGGAGACCAAGATCACGGCAGACTGGTCGGGGCCGGACCGTCCGGCCGCACGAGGGGGGACACCCGTGAACTTCCAGACCGCGATCAAGACCGGCTTCTCCAAGTACGTGACCTTCTCCGGAAGAGCCCGGCGCTCGGAGTACTGGTTCTGGGCGCTCTTCGCCTTCCTGGCGGGCGTCGTCGCGAGCATCCTCGACACCATCGCCGGGACGACCACCAGCAGCGGCGGCGGGGTCTTCCGCGGGCTGGTCGCCCTGGGTTTGCTGCTGCCCGGTCTCGCGGTCTTCTTCCGCCGGATGCACGACATCGGCCGGTCCGGCCTCTGGGTCCTGACGCTGCTCATCCCGGTGGCCAACATCGTCTTCGGGATCATCTTCATCGTCTGGGCCTGCAAGGACAGCCAGCCCGGCGCCAACCAGCACGGCCCCAACCCCAAGGGCATCGGCGACGGCTACGGCCAGTTCCCCGGCCAGCCGCCGCAGTTCGGCCAGCCCGGTCAGTACGGCCAGCCCGGTCAGTACGGCCAGCAGCCCGGCCAGTTCTGACCCTCACCCGCTCGACTCCGCAGGTGGTCGCTCCCCGTCCGACGTGACGGGGACTGACCACCTGCGCCAGCATTGGGCGCCGCGCGGACCGTCCGCGCCGCCCGAGGAAAGGGGCCCCGTGGGTTTCGCCGACGCCGTCAAGACCTGCCTGCGCAAGTACGCCGTCTTCTCCGGACGCGCCCGACGCTCCGAGTACTGGTACTTCCGGCTCTTCCTCGGCCTCCTCGGCCTCGTGCTCGGCATCGTCTTCGCCGTCGTCGCCGGCTCCATCGCCGCCGCCGCCGGAGCCAGCGGCTCCGAGACGATGTCCGCCGGCAGCACGATCGCCATCGTCGTCATGTACCTGCTGGTGCTCGTCGTCTCCCTCGCGGTGTTCCTGCCGTCGCTGGCCGCCGAGGCGCGCCGGCTCCACGACACCGGCAAGTCCGCCTGGTGGATCCTCCTGGAGCTCGTGCCCGGCGGCGGCATCGTGCTCATCGTGTTCTGCGCCATGGACTCCACCCCCGGCCCCAACGAGCACGGCCCCAACCCCAAGGGCGTCGGCGGCGGCTACGGCCAGTTCCCCGGCCAGCCCCCGCAGTTCGGCGGCCCGGGCCAGCAGCACGGCCAGCAGCCCGGCCCGTTCTGACCCGACGCCCCCGAGGCGTCCCCGGACCCGTCCACGCCATGATGGGACCGACACAGCAGTCCGATGAGCGTCCCGACCGTGCCGAACACCGAGGAGGAACTCGTGTCCTGGCGGCTCGAAACACCGCGCGTCCTCGTCGTCGACCTCGACGGGTCCAAGGGCAGCGCCGTGCGCGCCCAGACCGGTTCGATGGTCGCCTACGAGGGTGACGTGCAGTTCAAGAACGCGGGGATGGGCGGTGGAGGGGGCCTGCGCGCCGCCCTCAAGCAGCGCGTCACCGGTGAGTCCCTGTCCCTCATGGAGGTGACCGGCCGCGGCACCGTGCACTTCGCCGTCGACGCCGGGTACGTCCTCGTCCTCGACCTCGCCGGCGACACGCTCAAGGCCGAGTCCGAGGGGCTGCTCTGCCTGCAGGACAGCCTGAAGACGGACGTCACCTTCACCGGCCTGCAGGGCGCCTCCAGCGGCCAGGGCCTGTTCACCACCACCGTCACCGGCCACGGCCAGGTCGCGCTGCTGTCCCTCGGCGGACCGCCCATCGCCCTGCGCGTCACGCCGCAGACCCCGCTCGTCGTCGACCCCGACGCCTACATCGGGGCCGTGGGGAGCCTGTCCCAGTCCTTCGTCACCGACGTCTCCTGGCGCAACCTCATCGGCGAGAGCTCCGGGGAGGCGTTCTCGTTGCGGTTCGAGGGCCAGGGCGTCGTCTACATCCAGCCCGAGGAGCGCTGATGGGCTTCACGAAGGTCACCTCCAAGGTCGTCCTCGCCGAGGTCCGCCCCGGCGCCGAGGTCCTGGCCCGTCGGGGTGCGATGCTCGCCACGAGCGGCCAGATCGCCTTCTCCCCCGTCGTCGGCGGCCCGGGCGGCGGCGCGTACGGGGGCGGCATCGCCTCGGCGCTCGCGCGCGGCATGCAGGGCGAGGCGGTCCCGCTCATGGTCGCCGAGGGCAACGGCACGGTCCACTACGGGTACCGCGGCCACCACGTGACGATCATCGACCTCGACGGTTCGGCGCCCATGTCGGTCGAGGCCGACCGGTTGCTCGCGCACGACGCGTCCATGTCCAGCTCCGTGGTGTTCCTCGGCCAGCAGGGCGGTCTGCGCGGCGCCGTCCGCGGCGCGGTGACGGGCCAGGGCCTGTTCACCACGCAGCTGTCGGGCCGCGGCACCGTGGCGGTGCTCTCCCACGGCGGCACCTTCGCCCTCCAGGTCGGCGGGAACCGGCAGGTCGTCGTCGACCCGCAGGCCTACGTCGCCCACGTCGGCAACCTGCGCCTCGACGTCGCCACGGCCCTGTCGTGGCGCGACGCCGTGGGACGCGGGTCCGGTGAAGGCGTGCAGCTCAAGGTGTCCGGTGAGGGCACCGTCTACGTCCAGGCGAGCGAGGAGAAGCTCTGATGGCCTCCACCAGCCCCCAGCCGCTCGACCCGCAGTCCCTGCCGGACCACGACAACCTGCCCGACAACCCGTACGCGTACTGCGTCCGGCTCACCGGCCCGTTGTTCATGCAGACCGGCCGGATGATCGCCTACTACCCCGCCGGCGGCGGGACGATCCGCTTCGAACCGCTGACGGCGACGTCGATGACGTCCATGGTCGCCTCGAAGTTCTCCTCCCCGCTCTACAGCCGGGACTGGGTCGTCGCGAACGGCCAGGGCCACGTCCTGCTCGGCGACCGCGGGTACGACATCAACTCCTACGACCTCGACGACGGGAACCTCACCGTCCGCGCCGCGAACCTCCTGGCGTTCGACGCGAGCCTGGAGCTCAAGGAGTCGATCATCCCGGGGTTCCTCACCCTCATCGGGACGGGGAAGTTCCTGGCGAGTTCCTCGGGCCCGGTCATCTTCGTCGAACCCCCGGTCCGGGTGGACCCCGAGGCGCTCGTCGGCTGGGCCGACTGCCCGGCACCCTCGCAGCACTTCGACGCGGGCTGGATGGGCCACTTCCTCGGCGCGGCCCGCGGCGCCCTGTTCGGCACCCGGTCCGGGGAGGAGCGGCAGTACGACTTCACCGGCGCCGGGACGGTCCTGCTGCA
This sequence comes from Kineococcus sp. NPDC059986, assembly GCF_040702905.1. Lineage (NCBI taxonomy): Bacteria > Bacillati > Actinomycetota > Actinomycetes > Kineosporiales > Kineosporiaceae > Kineococcus > Kineococcus sp. NPDC059986. Next base: position 78,825 of record NZ_JBFBND010000013.1, read on the forward strand.
GAGCTCCGAACGCATGCTGGAGGACCCGCAGGTCGTGCGCCGGCTGGAGGGCGAGGTGCACCAGTTGGGGCCGAACCAGTTGCGGCACCTTTCGGGAGTCATCCAGCAGCAGCTCACGCAGCACCAGCAGTGACCGTGGACCTGTGGCGCGAAGTGCTGGCCACCCACCCGGTGTTCGACGGCCACAACGACCTCGCGTGGGAACTGCGGGAACGGTTCGGCTCCGACCCCGTCGCCGCCGGCCTGCTCGACCAGCCGACCCTGCACACCGACGTCCCCCGGCTCCGGGCCGGGGGCGTGGGCGCGCAGTTCTGGTCGGTGTTCGTCCCCTCGGACTGGGACCCGGCCGCGGCCACGGTCGCCGTCCTGGAACAGGTCGACGTCGTGCGCCGTGTCGTCGCCGCCCACCCGGACGTCTTCGCGTGGACGCCGACGGCGGCCGCGGTCCGGCAGGCGGTCGCGACCGGACGCATCGCGTCCCTGCCCGGCGCCGAGGGCGGGCACGCCATCGCCGGGTCGCTGGGCGTCCTGCGCGAACTGCGGCGGGCGGGTCTGGCGTACATGACGTTGACCCACAACGACAACACGCCGTGGGCGGCGTCGGCGACGGGCGAACCCGTCGACCACGGCCTGACGGAGTTCGGCCGCGACGTCGTGCGCGAGATGAACCGGACGGGTGTGCTCGTCGACCTCTCGCACGTGCACGAACGGACGATGCACGACGCCCTCGACGTCACGTCGCGACCGGTGCTGTTCTCGCACTCCTCCTGCCGCGCCGTGACCGACCACCCCCGCAACGTGCCCGACGGCGTGCTGGAACGGCTGCCCGGCAACGGGGGTGTCCTCATGGTGACGTTCGTGCCGGCCTTCGTGGCCGCCCCCGGCGCCGACCGGGCGAGCCTGCAGGACGTCGTGCGCCACCTCGAGCACGCACGCGATGTCGTCGGCGTCGAGCACGTGGGGATCGGCGGCGACTACGACGGCACCGACACGTTCCCCGACGGGCTGCAGGACGTCTCCTGCTACCCGGCGCTCCTGCAGGCCCTGGCCGACCGCGGGTGGTCCGCGGCCGACCTGCGGGCCCTCACGTCCGGCAACGCCCTGCGCGTCCTGGAGCAGGCGCAGGACGGGACGTCGGTCGACTAGCGGGCGAGTTCGACCCCGAGCAGGGCGGCGACCAGGTCGCGGACCAGGGCCGGGGACCCCGTGTCGTCGCCGTCGCCGGCCGCCACCCACGCGTCGACGGCCGCGACCGCCCCGGGGGCGTCGAGGTCGTCGGCGAGGCGTTCGCGCACGCTCGCCAGGAGTTCCTCGGCGGGCGGACCCGCGGGGCGGGCGACGGCCGCGCTCCACGCGGTGAACCGCTCGCGTGCGGTGGCGAGGACCTCGTCGGTCCACTCCCACTCGCTGCGCCAGTGGTGGGCGACGATCGCCAACCGGACGGCACCGGGTTCGACCCCGGCCGCGCGGAGCGTGGAGACGAGGACGAGGTTGCCCTTGGACTTGCTCATCTTCTCGCCGTCGAAGGCGACCATGCCGGAGTGCGCGTAGGCGCGGGCGAACGGCCGGGACTCCGGCCGCAACAGGTGCGCGTGCGAGGCGCCCATCTCGTGGTGGGGGAAGACGAGGTCGGAGCCGCCGGCCTGCACGTCGATGGGCATCCCCAGGTGCTGCAGGGCGATCGCCGTGCACTCCACGTGCCAGCCGGGCCGGCCGCGGCCGAGGTCGCCGGCGTCCCAGGCGGGTTCGCCCTCGCGTTCCACCCGCCACAGCAGCGGGTCGAGGGGGTCCCGCTTGCCGGGGCGCTGCGGGTCGCCGCCGCGCTCGGCGGACAGCGCGAGCATCGTCTCCCGGTCGTAGCCGCCGACCTCGCCGAACGCGGTGTCCGCGCCGACGGGGAAGTACACGTCCCCGTCGGGGCCGCCGTCGACCCCCGGGACCCGGTAGGCCGCCCCCGCCGCGAGCAGGTCCCGGACCGCCTGGGACACCAGGTCGACGGCTTCGACGACGCCGAGGTACTCCTGCGGCGGGACGACCGACAACGCCTCCATGTCGGCGCGGAACAGGTCGATCTGGGAGGCCGCGAGGTCTCGCCAGTCGACCCCGGTGGCCGTGGCGCGTTCGAGCAGCGGGTCGTCGACGTCGGTGACGTTCTGGACGTAGTGGACGTCGAGACCGGCGTCGCGCCACGCGCGGCCCAGCAGGTCGAAGGCGACGTAGGTGTTCGCGTGCCCCAGGTGGGTCGCGTCGTAGGGCGTGATGCCGCAGACGTAGAGCGTCGCGGTGCCCTCCTCCGGGCCGACCGGCACGACCTCGCCGGTCGAGGTGTCGTGGAGGTGGACGCGAGGGCCCCGACCGGGGAGGGACGGGACGGCGGGGACGGGCCAGGAACGCACGGGCCGAACCTACCTGGCGTCGCTCAGAACGGCGGCCACGGGATGGTCCGGTGGCCCCGCGGCCGCGGCATCCGGTCGGCGGTGAGCAGCCGCTCGGTGCGTTCCAGCGTCGCGACGACCTCCTCGACCGCCAGCAGCTCCCCCAGCACCTCGCCGAGCGGGCCGTCGAGGTCGGCGACGAGCACGCTGAGGACCTCGCGTTCGTCGGCCAGCAGCCGCGTCCCGCCGAAGCCCCACAGCACCGTCCGCAGCTTGGGTTCCTCGTGGAAGGTCAGTCCGTGGTCGACGCCGTGCACGGCGCCCGACCAGCCGGGCAGCACGTGCCCGCCCTTGCGGTCGGCGTTGTTGAGCACGACGTCCAGGACGGCCATGCGCCGCAGCCGCAGGTCGTCGGCGTGGACGAGGGAGACGGGAAGGCCCGCGCCGTCCTCGGCCTCCAGGACCGTCAGCCACCCCGGTTCCACCCGGCGCGCGGGGACGATGTCGACCAGACCCGCCCCCGGGGAGGGCAGGACGACCTCGTCGGCGTCGGCGGGGTCCGCGCCGTCCTGCTGCAACCACAGCTGGACCGACCCCGGCCCGAGCGGTCCGTCGCGGAACACGGTGGGCGGCACCACGTCCCACCCGGTCGTCGCCGAGACGGCGTAGGAGGACACCTCCCGGCGGGCGAGGGTGTCGTCCGGGAAGTCCCACAGGGGGCGCTCCCCCGAGACCGGCTTGTAGACGCACGCGAGGTCGCCCTCGTCCGTGGTGCAGGTGGCGTAGAGCGTCGCGTTCGACGCGTCCGCGAGCCGACCGCGGATCCGCAGCTCCCCCGTGGCGAGGCGGACGAGCGCCTCCTGCTCGTCGACCCCGGCGAACGTCCCGCTCAGCGCCGGTACCCGTTCGCGCGGGGACACACGTGGCCGGCGCTGTCGAGCGGACCGGCGCAGAACGGGCACGGCGGCCGGCCGGCGGCCACGAGCGCCAGGGCCCGGGCCGCGAACGCCCGCGCGGTCGCCCCGTCGAGGGAGACGCGCAGCAGGTTCTGCTCCGGGCCGGGTTCGGGTTGCTCGGGGTCGACGTCGGTGTCGCTGACCTCGAAGCACTCGATGACGACGACGTCGCGTTCGCCGTCCCAGGCCAGGCTCATGGTCCCGACGCGGAAGTCCTCGTCGATGGGCAGGTCGAGGGGGGCGGTGTCCTCGCTGCCCGCGGGCGGCATGGCGGGGACGGGCGCGGACCCGCCGGACCGGCGCACGATCTCGTCGAGGAGCTCGCCGACGCGCTCGGCGAGGGCGGAGACCTGCGTCTTCTCCAGGGCCACGGACGTCAGGCGCCCGCCGCCCCTGGCCTGGAGGAAGAAGGTGCGCTGCCCCGGTTGACCGACGGTCCCCGCGACGAAGCGCTCGGGCGGGTCGTACTCGTGCACGGGCATGGCGCCGACCCTACGCCGCGCCTGTGCTGCCACCGACGACCGCGTCGCTGCTCGACGCCTTGCGCGTCGACCGGCGCTTCTTGCGGGCCGGCGCGAAGCCGGCGAGGTCGCCGCCGGAGTCGTTCATCCGCAGCACGAAGGGCCGCAGCGGGGCGTAGCGGACGACCGAGACGGAGCACGGGTCGACGGACAGCCGCTGGAAGAGGTCGAGGTGCATGCCGAGGGCGTCGGCCAGGACGGCCTTGATGACGTCACCGTGGCTGACGGCGACCCAGACGGCGTCCTCGCCGTGCTCGGCCGCCACGCGCGCGTCGTGCTGGCGCACCGCTTCGAGCGCCCGGTGCTGCATCGTCGCGAGTCCCTCGCCCGCCTCGCCGGGGAAGACGGCGGCCGAGGGGTGCGACTGCACCGTGCGCCACAGCGGTTCCCGGGTGAGGTCCTTGAGCGCCTTGCCCGTCCAGTCGCCGTACTTGCACTCCCCCAGCCGCTCTTCGGTGCGCAGCTCCGGCCGAGGTCCCGTCGGTCCGTCGACGGAGCGCAGCGCGTCGGCGGTCTCCTGGCACCGTTCCAGCGGCGAGACGACGAGGTCGGCCACCGGCACCGGGGCCAGCCGCTGGGCCAGGGCCGCGGCCTGCGCACGACCGGTGTCGTCGAGGTGGACGTCCGGCGTCCAGCCGGCCAGGACGCCGGCGGTGTTGGCGGTGCTGCGGCCGTGGCGGACGAGCAGGAGGGTCGGCACGGCCCCCACTCTAGGCCGCTCGTGGAGTGCGGCCCGGCGTGGTGCGCGGGTGGTTGCGTCAGCTAATTGGCTCCGGTAACTGAACTTCCGCTGTTGCTGCGGTCGACCGCGACGCAGGGCACGATGAGCCCGTGATGCACCAGTGATCGTGGACGTGGCGACCTACCGGGACGGACGGCGCCACGAGGTCCCCGACCTCACCGCGACCCTGCGGGCCTGCCGCGAGGACGCCTCGGCCGCCGACGCGGCCCCCTCCCCCGACCCGGCGCAGGAGGAGTTCCTCTGGCTGGGTCTGAAGGACCCCACGGCCGCGGAGTTCGCCGACGTCGCCGACTCCCTGCACCTGCACCGGCTCGCCGTCGAGGCGGCCGTCGCGGGCCACCAGCGGCCCAAGATCCAGTGGTTCGGCGACACCGTCTTCGTCGTCCTCAAGGTGCTGGAGTACTTCGACGACTCCTCCAGCGTCGAGACCGGCGAGATCATGCTCTTCGTCGGGCGCAGGTTCGTCGTCTCGGTCCGCCGGGGCGCGGTGGGCTCGCTCACCGAGGTCCGCGCCGCCGTCGAACGCGACCAGCGCCGGCTGGCCCGCGGCCCCAAGGGCGTCCTGCACGCCGTCATGGAGCACGTCGTCGCGGGGTACGCCACCATCGACGCCGAGCTCGAGCAGGACGTGGAGGAGATGGAGGAGCAGGTCTTCTCCCCCAGCCGCAGCTCGGACGCCCAGCGCATCTACTCCCTCAAGCGGGAGGTGCTCGAGGTCCGCCGCGGCGCCGTCCCCCTGGTGGCCCCCCTGAGGAAGCTCGTCGACGCGGGGACCGGGGCGTCAGGGGCGCCGGCGCACGAGGTGTCCCACCACCCCGTCGACGCGCAGGCGCTCTTCGTCCTGCGCGACGTCCTCGACACCCTCCTGCGCACCGTCGACCACGTCGAGACGTACGACCGGCTGCTGACGGACATCCTCAACGCCCACCTCGCGCAGGTCTCCGTCCGGCAGAACGACGACATGCGCAAGATCTCGGCCTGGGCGGCGATCGCGGCCGTCCCGACGCTCATCGCGGGCGTCTACGGGATGAACTTCAAGGACATGCCCGAGCTGAGCTGGCACTACGGCTACCCGTTGTGCGTGCTCGCGATGGTCGGGATCTGCGTCGTCCTGTTCCGCCTCTTCAAGCGCTCCGGCTGGCTCTGAGCGCCGCCGTCAGCCGAAGCTCGTGCCGTTCCACGCCGGCAGGACCTGGGTGAGGACCAGCGCGTAGACCACGACGGCCAGCGCGATCCGGTAGACGACGAACACGGTGTAGCTGTGTGTCGTGATGAAGCGCATGAGCCAGGCGATGACGACGTACCCGACGACGAACGCGACGACGGTGGCCACCGCGGTGGGCACCCACGCGATCGCGGCGCCCGTGCTCACCTCGTCGTACAGCTGGTAGAAGCCCGAGAGCACGACGGCGGGGATCGCCAGGAGGAAGGAGTAGCGGGCGGCGGCCTCGCGCGTGTAGCCGAGGAGCAGGCCCATCGTGATCGTGCCGCCCGACCGCGAGACCCCGGGGATCAGCGCCATCGCCTGCGCCAGACCGAAGAGCACACCGTGCTTCCAGGTGAGCTGGTCCAGCGTGCGCTCCTTGCGCCCGAAGCGGTCGGCCGCCCCCAGGACGAGGGCGAAGACCCACAGCGTGGTGGCGATGACGACGAAACCGCGCAGGGTCGTCTCGATCGCGTCCTGGAACAGCAGCCCGAGGAGCCCGATCGGGATGGTCCCCAGGATGACGAGCCAGCCCATCCGCGCGTCGGGGTCGTTGCGCGGCACGCGTCCGGCGAGGGACTGCACCCATCGCGTGATGATGCGGGCGATGTCCTTGCGGAAGTAGAGGATCACCGCGGCCTCGGTGCCGAGCTGGCAGATGGCGGTGAACGCCGCACCCGGGTCCTGCGCCCCGATGAGGGTCCCGACGATCGCCAGGTGGCCGCTGGAGGAGATGGGGAGGAACTCGGTCAGCCCCTGCACGAGGCCGAGGAACGCACCTTCGAGGACGCCCATGCTCACGCCGGGGCACCTCCCGTCGGGCAGGCGGGGACGACGCGCGAGCTGGGGATGGGCACAGCCGAACGCTAGCGGGCGCTCACCCGCGCCGGGTGGGGCGGGTTCGGTGCGTCACCGCGGACGCACCGAACCCTCACACCGGACGGTCAGAGAGGCTTCGGGGCCTCGTCGTCGGAGTCCTCGGACTCCTCGTCCTCGGTGTCCTCGTCGTCGTCTTCGTCGTCGTCCTCGTCGTCGTCCTCGCGGTCGTCCTCGACGTCGTCGTAGAGGACGAAGGGCGTGACCTCGTCGTAGGCGTCGTAGATCGCCTCCTCGTAGACCTCGAAGGCGTCCGCCACGCGCTGGTAGGCGTCGGCGACGGCGGGGTCGGTCTCCCCCCGGCGGTTGGCGGCGGCAGCGAGGTGGTCCTCGAGGGCGGCCACGAGTCGGGCCAGGGCCGCGCGCGGGTCGGGGGTCATGGTCCGACCGTACCGGGAACGGGTGCGCCCGCCCCACGGGGTGCATCATGGTCACGATGGCTGCGCACGAGACGACCACGCCGGACCGCCACGAGTACGAGTACCGGGTGCTGACCCTGCCCCGGGAGACGTCGCGCGGTGACGCGCGCCGACTCCTGACCGAGCACGCCGAGTACGGCCGCTGGGAGCTGGCCCGGGTCCGCCTCTACATGGGCGGCAGCCGCAAGGTGTGGCTCCGGCGCAAGATCATCCGGGTCGCACGCACGGCCTGAGCGGCCTACCGTCGCCCTCCGTGGGCATCTTCCGGACGAAGAGCGTCGAGGACGCGATCGCGACGACGGACGAACCCGAGCACCGGCTGAAGAAGACGCTGGGGGCCTGGGACCTCACCGTGTTCGGGGTCGGCGTCATCATCGGGACGGGCATCTTCGTCCTCACCGGGGAGGCGGCCGGCACCCGCGCCGGCCCGGCCGTGACGCTGTCGTTCGTCATCGCCGGCGTCGTCTGCGCGCTCGCGGCCCTCTGCTACGCCGAGTTCGCCTCGACCGTCCCGGTCGCGGGCTCGGCCTACACCTTCTCCTACGCCAGCCTCGGCGAGGTCGTCGCGTGGATCATCGGCTGGGACCTCATCCTCGAACTGGCCCTGGGGGCCGCGACGGTGGCGGTCGGGTGGTCCAGCTACGCCGCGGACCTGCTCAGCCAGACCCTGGGCCTGCGCGTGCCGGAGTGGCTGTACTCCACCGACCCCTCCCCCACGCAGCCGAACCTCATCGCCGCGGCCGTCATCCTCGTGCTCACCGGGGTGCTCTGCGTGGGGACGAAGGCGTCGGCGCGGGTCAACGCCGTCGTCGTGGCGATCAAGCTCACCGTCGTCGCCGTGGTGATCGTCGCCGGGTTGTTCTTCGTCAAGGTGTCCAACTGGTCCCCGTTCGTCCCGCCGACGGGGTCGCGCGGCGCCGTCAGCACCCCGCCGGACCCCTCGCTGTGGCAGGACCTCGGGGTCCCGCTGGGGACCTTCGGCCTCGGGGGTGTCCTCACCGCCGCGGCGCTCGTCTTCTTCGCCTTCATCGGCTTCGACATCGTGGCGACGGCGGCGGAGGAGACGAAGAACCCGCAGCGGGACGTCCCGCGGGGCATCTTCGGCTCGCTGGCGGTCTGCACGGTCCTCTACGTGCTCGTCTCCCTCGTCGTGACGGGCATGGTCCGGTACGACCGGATCTCCGTCGAGGCGCCGCTGGCGAACGCGTTCCGCGCCGTCGGTGCGGACGTCGTCGCCACCCTCATCAGCGTCGGCTCCGTCGTCGGCCTGCTGACGGTCATGATGGTGCTGATGCTCGGGCAGAACCGGGTGCTCTTCGCGATGGCGCGCGACCGGCTCATCCCGTCGTGGTTCTCCAAGGTCGACGGCCGGACGGGGGTGCCGCTGCGCATCACGGCCGTCACCGGGGTCGTCGTGGCCGTCGTCGCCGCGGTGACGCCGATCTCCGACCTCGCCGAGATGGTGAACATCGGCACGCTCTTCGCCTTCGTCCTCGTCTCGATCGGGGTCGTCGTCCTGCGCCGGACCCGGCCGGACCTGCCGCGGGCCTTCCGGATGCCGTGGGTGCCGGTGCTGCCGGTCGTCTCGGCGGTCCTGGCTCTCGTGCTCATGGGCTTCCTGCCGGGGTTGAGCTGGATCCGGCTGGGGGTGTGGATGCTCCTGGGGCTGGCCGTGTACTTCGCCTACGGCTACCGCAGGTCCCGGCTCGCGCCGGCGCGCTGAGCCGCCGGGAACAGAACCTGGTCGTGTACTCTTCAACCAGATACATGCAAACGCATGGACTTCGACGAGGAGCGCGACATGCAGTTCGGGATCTTCAGCGTCGGCGACATCACGCCCGACCCCACCACCGGTCGCGCGCCGACCGAGCACGAGCGCATCAAGGCGCTGGTGACGATGGCCGAGCACGCCGAGCAGGTGGGCCTGGACGTCTTCGCCGTCGGCGAGCACCACAACCCCCCGTTCGTGCCGTCCGCCATGACGACCCTGCTGGGCTGGATCGCGGCCCGCACCACCCGGTTGACGGTCTCGACGTCCATCGCGCACATCACGACGAACGACCCGGTGCGGATGGCCGAGGACTACGCGATGCTCCAGCACCTCAGCGACGGGCGCGTCGACCTCGTCCTCGGCCGCGGCAACGACGGCCGGCTCTACCCCTGGTTCGGGCAGGACCCCCGCCGCGGTGTCGAGCTGACGGTCGAGAACTACCAGCTGCTGCGCCGCCTGTGGGACGAGGAGGTCGTCGACTGGCAGGGCGAGTTCCGCACGCCGCTGCAGGGCTTCACCTCGACCCCCCGGCCCCTCGACGGCGTGGCGCCGTTCGTCTGGCACGGGTCGATCCGCACCCCGCAGGTCGCCGAGATCGCCGCGTACTTCGGTGACGGCTACTTCGCCAACAACATCTTCTGGCCGAAGGAGCACTACATCCGGCTCATCACGCTGTACCGCGAGCGCTACGCCCACTACGGGCACGGCACCCCGGAGCAGGCGATCGTCGGGCTCGGCGGCCAGGTGTTCATGGCCAAGAACTCCCAGGACGCGGTGCGCGAGTTCCGCCCCTACTTCGACAACGCCCCGGTGTACGGGAACGGGCCGTCGCTGGAGGAGTTCACGCGACAGACCCCGCTCACCGTCGGCACCCCCGACCAGGTCGTCGAGAAGACCCTGACCTTCCAGGAGTTCTTCGGCGACTACCAGCGCCAGATGTTCCTCATGGACCACGCCGGGCTGCCGCTGAAGACGGTGCTCGAACAGCTCGACATGCTCGGTGAGCACGTCGTGCCCGTGCTGCGCAAGGAGTTCGAGGCCCGTCGTGCCCCCGGCGTGCCGAGCGACCCGCCCTCGCACGCCGCCCGGGTGGCCGCGAAGGCGACCTCCGCCGCCTCCGGTGCCTGAGAGCCGGACCCGCACCGCGGTCGAGGCCTGGGAACAGGTGTTCCGGCTGCAGGCCACCCTCCTGCGCCGGTTCGACGCGCAGGACGTCTGGGGCGGGATGAGCGTGCGGGAGTACGACGTGCTCTACACGCTCGCCCGCTCCGGCGGACGGTGCCGGCTCGGCGGCCTGAGCGAGGAGGTCTACCTCCCGCAACCGTCGCTGAGCCGGCTCGTCGACCGGCTCGTCGGGCGGGGGCTCCTCACCCGCGAACCCGACCCCCGCGACGGTCGCGGCGTCGTCGTCGTCCTGACCGACGACGGCGCCGCGACCCAGCGGGAGATCGGTGGCCGGCACGCGGCCGGGATCGCCCGGGAGTTCTCGGCCCTGTCGAGCGACGAGCTCGCCGAGCTCGAACGGCTGTGCCGCAAGGCCCTCGAGGGGTGACCCGGCAGCGTCAGACGACGCCGCCGCCACCGCCGTCCGGCCCCTGCAGCGTCCCCGGATCGGTCCACCCGGCGTAGGTCCCCGCCGCGGCGTCGTCGACCTCGACCCAGGCGCCGGCGGCGTCGGGCACCCCCTCGAAGCACATCTGGAACGACGCGGTCTGCCCCGGCGCGAGGTCGGGGAGGTCGGCCGCGTCCGGCGACAGCGGCTCGGTGCAGTCGGTCGCGTCGTAGGAGTAGCCGTCTGCGTCGTAGAGGTAGCCGTAGAGGTCCTCGTAGGAGTCGCCCGACCCCTGGCCGGTGAACTGCACCGTGAGGTCGGCGAAGACGACGTCACCGCGCGTCGTCACGCCGTCGACCGTCACCGTGTACTCGTCGAGCTCGGCCGGTGCACCGAAGGCGAGTTCCCCCGCCGACTGACCGTCGTCCGGTCCCCCCGGGTCCGGCGCCGACCACGCCCCCGAGGAGCCGAGCAGGGCGGTGAGGAACACCCCGCCGGTGAAGACGACGAGGACGACGGTCAGCACGACGGACAGCAGCGTCCCGACGGCGCCCGTGACGAGGCCCGCGAGCGCCATGCCGCGGCCGGGGAGTCGCCGACCCAGGGCGATCGCGCCCGTGACGACGCCGGCCACGCCGAGCGCGGCGGCGAAGGGGCCGAGGACGGCGACGAGGGCGATCGAGGCGATCCCGGTGCACAGGCCGACGACGGCGAGCGCCGACGTGGACGTCGGTCGGGTCGGCGGGTAGGGCGGGGGGAACGCCCCGGGGCCGGGGGGCGAGGAGGGGTGGTGCCAGGTCACCTGTCCATTGCACCACCCGGGGCGCGGGCCGGGGGCCGGTCCGGGCGGGGACCCCCCGGGTGGGTGGTCGTCACCGGGACAGGACGGCGAGGACGACGGGCTCGGACTGCCCGGGCCACGTCCCGCGCAGGGCCGGACCGGTCGCGGGGAGGGGCTCCCCCACGACCCGCGGCAGGGTGAGCCGGGCGCCCCGGCCGTGGACCACGGTGGTCGTGCCCTGGTGCTCGACGACGGGCGTGTCCCAGGCGTCGGGATCCGTGACGGCGACCCCGTCGGCGAACCCCACGACTCCGTCCCCGCGCACGTGGGTGCTCCCGGGGAGCAGGACCAGCCCGTCGGGGGTCGCCTCGAAGAGGTCGGCCTCCCGCCCGGCGCAGAGGATCGTCGCGGCCAGGACGGCGAGGTGCACGGGATCGTGGCAGCCGTCGTGGATCCAGCGGTCGCCGAGGGTCGTGTGGGTCGTGGTCGTGACGAGGGTGCGGGCCGGTCCCGGGGCGCCCCGGTAGGTCAGGGGCACCTGCAGGACGCGCCCGTCGCCGGTGGCGAGCAGATGGGTCTCCATCCCGACCGCGCCGTCGGGGTCGTCGAAGCGGAACGAGCCCAGTGCGGTGAGTGAGGTCGGGTCCCCGCCCCCGGTCCAGGGCTGGCGCGGGACCCAGGCGTGGAGCAGTTCGCGCTTGGTGGGGGCGATGGTCGCGGGGTGGTGGACGGCCACGTCCCGGAGTCTGGCAGCTGGCACGCTGCTCGGGTGGAGCTGGGACTGCGGGACGGTGAGGTCCGGCTGGTGGCGCCCGAGCCGGCGTGGGCGGCGGAGGGTGCGGCCGAGTGCGCCCGGGTGCTCGCGGCGGCCGCCCCGTGGGCGCTGCGGGCCGAGCACGTGGGCAGCACCGCGGTGCCGGGGCTGGTGGCGAAACCCGTCGTGGACGTCGCGGTGGCGGTGCGGGACCTGGCGGACGCTGCCGCGATGGCGCCGGGGATGGCGGGTCTGGGGTACGACTTCCCCGGTGACGTCGGCATCCCGGACGACTTCGTGTTCGGCAGGTCGCGGGGTTTCCGGACCCACCTCGTCCACGTCGTCGCCGACGGCGGCCCGCGCTGGGGGGACTACCTGGCGTTCCGGGACGCGTTGCGCGGCAGCGACTCCCTGCGGTCGGAGTACGCCGCGCTGAAGACGGGCCTGGCCGCCGCGCACCCCGGGGACCGGGTGGGGTACGCGGCGGCGAAGGCGGCGTTCGTGGCGCGGGTGCTCAGGGGGTGAGCCCGACGGCGGGCGCGTCGGCGTCCCGGGACGCCTCGTCCTGGAGCCCGTCTCCCCCGTGCCGGTGCAGTTCGGCGTAGCGGCCGCCGAGGGCGAGCAGTTCGCGGTGGGTTCCGCGTTCGACGATGCGACCGGCCTCCAGGACGAGGATCTGGTCGGCGCCGCGGACGGTGGACAGCCGGTGGGCGATGACGATGGCCGTGCGACCCTCCAGGGCCTCGTCGAGGGCGGCCTGGACGGCCGTCTCGGAGGCGTTGTCGAGGTGGGCGGTGGCCTCGTCGAGGACGACGATCCGCGGCTGGGCCAGCAGCAGCCGCGCGATGGTCAGCCGCTGCCGCTCCCCGCCGGAGAAGCGGTACCCGCGCTCCCCCACGACGGTGTCCAGGCCCTCGGGCAGGGCGGCGACGAGGTCGCGCAGGCGGGCGCGGTCGAGGGCGTCGAGGAGTTCGGCGTCGGTGGCCTCGGGGCGGGCCAGCCGCAGGTTCGAGCGCAGCGACTCGTGGAACAGGTGACCGTCCTGGGTGACGACACCGACCGTGCGGCGCAACGACTCCGCGGTGAGGTCGCGGACGTCGTGGCCACCGATCCGGACGGCGCCGCCGTCGACGTCGTAGAGGCGGGCCAGGAGCTGGGCGAGGGTGGACTTGCCGGCCCCCGAGGAACCGACGATGGCGACGACCTGCCCCGGTTCGACCCGGAAGGACACCTCGTGCAGCACGGGGACCCCGCCGCGGGTGTCGAGCGTGGCGACGTCCTCGAGGGAGGCCAGGGAGACGTCGGAGGCCGCGGGGTAGGCGAACCCGACGCCGTCGAACTCGACGGTGACGGGCCCGTCGGGGACGGCGTGGGCGTCGGGGCGTTCCCGCACGAGCGGGACGAGGTCGAGGACCTCGAAGACGCGGTCGAAGCTCACGAGGGCGCTGGTGACGTCGGCGCGGGCGCTGGCGAGTGCCGTGAGGGGGGCGTAGAGGCGGGTGAGGAGGAGGGCGAGGGTGACGATGCTGCCGGCGTCGAGGGTGCCGGCGATGGCTGCGACGCCGCCCACCCCGTAGACGACGGCGAGGGCGAGGGCGGAGACCAACGTCAGCGCGGTGACGAAGACGCTGCGGCGCACGGCGGTGGTGACGCCGATGTCGCGGACGGCGCGGGCGGCGCCGGCGAAGGCGCGGGACTCGTCGTCGGGGCGGCCGAAGAGCTTGACGAGGGTGGCGCCGGGGGCGGAGAAGCGCTCGGTGGTCTGGTTGATCATCGTGGCGTTCAGGTGCGCGGCGCGGCGGGCCAGCAGGGCCAGGGACCGGCCGAAGCGGCGGGCGGGCAGCAGGAAGACGGGGAGCAGGACGAGCGCGAGGACCGTGATCTGCCAGGAGATGCCGATCATGACGACGGCGGTCAGGGCGACGGCGACGATGTTGGAGACGATGCCGGAGAGGGTGTCGCTGAAGGCGCGCTGGGCGCCGAGGACGTCGTTGTTGAGGCGGCTGACGAGGGCGCCGGTGCGGGTCCGGGTGAAGAAGGCGACGGGCATGCGCTGGACGTGGTCGAAGACGCGGGTGCGCAGGTCGAGGATGAGGTCCTCCCCGAGGGTGGCCGACCACCACCGGACGACGAGGCCGAGGGCGGACTCGACGACGGCGACGGCGGCGATGAGCAGCGCGAGGGTGACGACGCGGGAGCGTTCACCGTCGGCGACGGCCTCGATGACGCGGCCGGCCAGGACGGGGGTGGCGACGGCGAGGACGGCCAGGACGACGCTGCCGACGACGAAGAGGGCGAGCAGACGGGACCGCTCGCGGGCCATGGCCAGGACGCGGCGGGGCGTGTCGGCGCGGAAGGGCCGCCCCCCGGGGCCGCCGTCGGGCGCGCTCATCGCCTTCCACAGCGCCGTGTGGGCGACGTTCTCCATGCTCATGACGAGGACTCCGTCTTCAGGCTCACCGGTGGGACTCCAGGCAGGAGGGGGACTGCATGTCTCGACGCTAGGTGCTGCAGCGCGCTGCAGCTCAACGGGACGTGGGACCCACCGCCGGGGCGGCATGCTGGGGCGGTGAGGGAGACGTGAGGCGGTGGTGGCGCGGGGCGGGTGTGCGGGTCCGTTCGACGGTGGCGGCGACGGCGCTGCTGGCGGTGCTCGTGGTCGCGGGGGCGTTCCTGGGGCTGGCGGTGGTGCGGCTCGCGCTGTACGGCGGGGACGCCGAGACCGGGGAGCTGCAGGCGCGGCTGGTGCGGCTCGCGGTGACGGGGCCGGCGTTGACGCGCGGTGACGTCGACGGTGGGCTGGCCGCGGTCGTGGGCGCGGACGCCGACCGGGGCTCGCACGTGCAGGTGGTGCGCGCCGACGGGCAGGTGGTGGTGGCGAGCGTGGCCCTGCGGGGGCGGGCGCCGCTGTCGGCGCTGCGTCCGGGTGAGGCGCAGGTGGCGCGGGAGACGGTGGACCTGCCCGGTCTGTCGGGGTCGGCGCCGTGGGTGGTGACGGTGCTGGGCGCGGACGTGGACGGTCAGCGGTTCTGGGTGGTCGTGGCGCAGAGCACGCAGGACGCGCAGCGGGTCCTGCACGTGGCGGCGGCGTTGCTGGCGGTGGGCACGCCCGTGCTGCTGGGGGCGATCGCGGTCGCGACGTGGACGTTCGTGGGTCGTTCGCTGCGGCCGGTGGAGGCGATCCGCTCGACGGTGCAGGGCATCACGGCGGGCGGGCTGGACGGGCGGGTGCCGGTCCCGGCGGGGGACGACGAGGTGTCCCGGCTGGCGGTGACGATGAACTCGATGCTGGCGCGGTTGGAGGCGTCGCAGCGCTCGCAGCGGCGGTTCGTCGCCGACGCCAGCCACGAGCTGCGCTCGCCGGTGGCGACGCTGCGGGCCGCGGCGCACGTGTGGCGGGGACAGGTGGACCCGGAGTTCGCCGAGCTGGTGGCTTCCGAGAGCGGGCGGTTGGAGGCCCTCGTGGGGGACCTGCTGCTGCTGGCCCGCGCCGACGAGGGTCGGCTCGTGGGGGCGGGGGCCGTGGAGGTGGACCTGGACGAGGTGGTGGAGGCCGAGGCCGTGCGGGTGCGCGCCGTCAGCGGGGGGTCGCCGGGTGTGCGGGTGACGACGGTGCCGGCGCGTGTGCGCGGGGACGCGGGGGCGCTGACCCGTGCGGTGCGCAACCTCGTCGACAACGCGGTCCGGCACGCCGGCGGTGTCGTCGAGCTCGCGGTGGCCGTCGAGGACGGGGACACGGCGGGGGGCCCGGCGGGGGGCACGGCGGGGGGCACGGCGGGGGGCACGGCGGTGGTGACCGTCGCCGACGACGGCCCGGGGATCCCCGCCGGGGACCGCGAACGGGTGCTGGAGCGGTTCGTGCGCCTGGACGAGAGCCGGCAGCGCGGGGCGGGTGGCACCGGGTTGGGGTTGGCGATCGTGGCGGAGGTCGCGGCCGCGCACGGCGGGTCGGTGGAGGTGGGCGAACGCCCGGGCGGTGGGGCGAGCCTGCGGTTGCGACTGCCCCTGGACGGGTCCGGGAGCGGGGCTCAGCCGCCGTCGGCGGCGAGCCGGTAGCCGGCGCCGCGGACCGTCTGGATCGCGGCGCGGCCGAACGGGATGTCGATCTTCTTGCGCAGGTATCGCACGTAGACCTCCACGACGTTCGGGTCGGCGTCGACGACGGGGTCCCACACGGCGCGCAGGATCTCCGTCTTGGACAGCACCTCGTCGCGGTGGCGCAGGAGCAGTTCGAGCAGGGCGAACTCCCGGGCCGTGAGGGTGACCGGCTGGCCGGCCCGTTCGACGCGGCGGCTGCCGGGGTCCAGGACGAGGTCGCCGGCGGTCAGGACGACGGGGCGCTCCGGGGCGCCGCGCCGCTGAAGGGCGCGCAGCCGGGCGATGAGCACCGGGAACGAGAACGGCTTGGTGAGGTAGTCGTCGGCGCCCAGGTCGAAGGCGTCGACCTGGTCGTACTCGCCGTCCTTGGCCGTCAGGACGAGCACGGGGGTCCACACCCCCGCCGCCCGCAGGTCCCGGCACACCTCGTAGCCGTTGCGGCCCGGGAGCATGAGGTCGAGGACGAGGACGTCGTGGTCGCCGCGCAGGGCGCGGTCGTACCCGGTGAGCCCGTCGTGGGCGACGTCCACGCTCAGGCCCTCGGCCTCCAGGCCGCGTCGGACGGTGTCGGCGAGGCGGACCTCGTCCTCGACGAGCAGGACCTTCACTCCCCCAGTGTGCCGGAGCCCCCGGGTCAGCGTTCGGCGGTGACGTCCCGGTCGCTGACGTCCACCGCGCGCGCGGCGCGCTGGTGCCGGACCCCGACGAGCACGACGACGGCGGTCAGCACGAGGGACAGGAGGAGTTCCAGCCGCTGGCCGGGCAGCACGACCATGAGGACGAGCACGACGGCGATGAACGCCAGCGCCGCGTACGTGAGCCAGGGGAACAGCCACATCCGCACCGCCGGGCGCACGCCCTCGGCGTCCAGCCGTCGCCGCATCGACACCTGCGACAGCGCGATGATCGCGTAGATGACGAGGGCGAGCGCGCCGCTGGTGGCCAGGAGCATGCCGAAGATCTTCTCCGGCAGCAGGTAGTTGCCCAGGACGGCGAGGAACCCGACGGCGGTGGAGATGAGGATCGCCGGGTACGGCACCCCGCGGCCGGAGACGTGGGACAGCCAGGCGGGGCCGTCGCCGCGGCGGGACAGGGAGAACACCATCCGCGAGGCCGTGTAGAGCGCGGAGTTCAGGCAGCTGGCGACGGCGGTGAGGATGACGATGTCCATGATCGTCGCCGCGCCCGGGATGCCGATGGACTGCAGCGTCGTCTGGAACGACCCGTCGGCCTCCAGCTCCGGGGAGTTCCACGGGACGATGGCCACGACGACGAAGATCGACAGCAGGTAGAACACCGCGATGCGGCCGATGACGGAGTTCACCGCGCGCCGGACGCCCTTCTGCGGGTCCGGGGACTCGGCCGCGGCGATGGTGACGATCTCGGTGCCCATGAAGCTGAACATCGTCAGCAGCATGCCCGCCAGGACGGCGGAGAAACCGTTGGGCAGGAACCCGCCGGCCAGGGAGAGCCCGGGTGTCCCGCTGACGTCGGAGCCGGGCAGGACCCCGGTGATCGCCAGCAGACCGACGACGATGAACCCGACGATGGCGACGACCTTGATGCCGGCGAACCAGAACTCGAACTCGCCGTAGTTCCCGACGCTGGCCAGGTTCGTCGCCGTCAGCAGCAGCGTCACCGCCAGGGCCCAGACCCACTGCGGGGCGCCGAGCCAGCTGGAGAGGATGTTGGCGGCGGCGGTGGCCTCCACCGGGATCACGAGCACCCAGAACCACCAGTACAGCCACCCGACGCTGAACCCGGCCCAGCGGCCGAGGGCGCGGTCGGCGTAGGTGGAGAACGACCCCGTGTCCGGTTGGGCCGTGGCCATCTCCCCCAGCATCCGCATGACGAGGACGACGAGGGTCCCGGCCAGCGCGTAGGACAGCAGCACGCCGGGACCGGCCTCGGCGATGGCGTTCTTGGACCCCACGAACAGGCCCGCGCCGATCACCCCGGCGATGGAGATCATCGTGATGTGGCGGGGTTTGAGCCCCGTCCCGAGTCCGTTGCCGGACTGCTCGACCGTCTGCACGACGCCTCCTCGAACCGTGGGTGGGTGGTGCTGGGCGCGCAGCAGAGTAGCGTCCGGGGACATGAGCCCGCGAACCATCGCGACCGCGCGTCGCGTCGAACTGCCCGAACTGCTCGACTTCGTCCGGCCCCGGCACAACGTCGTGCTGTCCACGTTCCGGGCCGACGGCTTCCCGCAGTCCTCCCCCGTGACCGCCGGCGTGGACGAGTCGGGGCGGATCGTCGTCTCGACCTACCCCGACCGGGCCAAGG
Source organism: Kineococcus sp. NPDC059986 (assembly GCF_040702905.1). Taxonomy (NCBI): domain Bacteria; kingdom Bacillati; phylum Actinomycetota; class Actinomycetes; order Kineosporiales; family Kineosporiaceae; genus Kineococcus; species Kineococcus sp. NPDC059986. The sequence continues at coordinate 97,160 of NZ_JBFBND010000013.1, forward strand.
CCAACAACGCCCGCCGCGATCCGCGCGGATCGGTCCTCGTCCTGTCGGACGACTTCGGCGGCGCGTGGGTGCAGGTCGACGGGGAGTTCGAGGTCCTCGACGGGGAGGAGGCCGTGGAACCCCTCGTGGAGTACTTCCGGTGCATCTCCGGGGAGCACCCCGACTGGGACGAGTACCGCCAGGCCATGCGGGACCAGGGCAAGTCGCTGCTGCGGCTCACGATCACCCGCTGGGGTCCCGTCGCCACCGGCGGGTTCCCCGCCCGGCTCGCCGGCTGAGGACCCTCACCGGTCCTGACGCACCGGGTCCTGGCTCACCGGTCCTGCAGGTTCGCCTCCACGGCCTCGAGGAGGCTGAGGTCGACCTCGACGTGGTGGTCGGCGCGGGCGTGCTCGGCGACCTGGTCGAGGATGTCCTGGCGGTCGGTCCCGGTGAACTCCCGGGTGCAGCCGGGGACGACGTCGCCGCAGCGGAAGGCCTTCACGCGCCCATCCTCCAGCCCGAACGTCCGCCCGGCGCGGTGGACGCGGGGCCGCAGGTGGCGGCCAGCTCCAGCACGAGGTCCTCGACCCCCACGACCCCCACGTAGCGGCCGGCGGCGTCGGTGCACACGAGCGGGTCGAAGCGGACGTCGGCCGAGCGCGCCACGGCCCGCGCGGCGACGTCGGTCACCGTCGTCTCCGGCGCCACCGTGACGTCGACCGTCTGCACGCGCGGCAGCCCGCCGGGCCGCTGGGAGGGGAGCACCAGCACGCGGGGCACGTCCTCGCCGTCGACGACGACGACCGGGGCCGACTGCTCGGCGACCGAGCGGACCGCGTCGGTCACCGACCGGTCGGTCTTGGTGCGCCGGGTCAGGTCCCGTGCGCGCCGCGCGGCCCCCACCGCCGGACGCGGGGGCGGGACCCCGTCGCCGACGTGCAGCAACCGGCGGGCGTCGGCGTCGAGGTCGACGAAGTCCGCCCCGGGCCGGGCCAGCAGGAACCCCTGCACGAGCGGGACGCCCATCCCGCGCAGGACGTCCAGCTCGTCGACCGTCTCCACGCCCTCGGCGATGATCCAGGCGTCCAGCCGGCCCGCGCACTCCCCGAGGAACTGCACGAGGGAGCGCTTGACGAGGTCGTGGTGCAGACCGCGCACGAGCTGCAGGTCGACCTTGAGGATCTCCGGGCGCACGACCGCCATCCGCAGCAGCCCCGAGTGACCGGTGCCCACGTCGTCGAGGGCCACCAGCGCGCCCCGGGCGCGCAGCAGCTGCAGGGGTCCGGCGAGGTGTCGCGGGTCGCAGTCGGCGTGCTCGGTGAGTTCGAGGACGACACCGGTAAGGTCGTGGGAGAGCAGCACGTCCATGACCCGCTGGTCGGCCAGGGAGGTGGGGCTGGCGTTGACCGTCAGGAACGTCCCCGCGGGCAGCTGGGGCAACAAGCGCAGCGCCGCCGTCAGCACGACGCGGTCGAGGTCGGCGTCGCGCCCCAGCGCCCGTGCGGCGCGGAACCACTGCTCGGTGGGCACGTCGGAGGCGAAGCGGCTGAGCACCTCGTACCCGGCCACCCGCCCGGCCGCGACGTCGACCACGGGGTGCAGCACGAGGCGCAGGGCGTCGGGGTCGGCGCAGACCGCGTCCAACCTCCGGTGCCACCTGCCCCGGTGCGCCACGTCACCCGCAGCACCCATTGCCCACCCCCTCGTCCGGGACCCCGTCACGGTCGCTCCCCGTAGCTGTTCCCGACCACAGCGTCGTTGAATCCTCCCCCCTGGAGCGCCCGAGTGAGTGCCCTGTGAGGATCCAGCGTCGTGTCGCGGAGCATATAGGGGTAACCGCGTGGTCACACGCTGCTCACGCGTTGAACCGTCCGACACCTCAAGGGTTGCCACCGCCGGGTCGATGCCCTGTCGGTGACGACCCGACCGCGCGCCCTCCTGCGCACCACGCTCGCCGCGACGCTGGCGGCCACCGTCCTGGCCGGCGTGGCAGGGCCCGCGAGCGCCGACCCGGGTCGCACGGCGGCCCAGGCGCGCGCCGACGCGGCGGCCGCGGCGAGTGCGGCGCAGGCGGCGGGGGTGGCGGTGCAGCAGGCCCAGGAGGCGCTGACGCGGTCGACGGCGGCCGTGGGGACGGCGGTGAGCGAGAGCGTGCAGGCGCAGGTCGAGGCGGACCGCTCGGCGGCGACGGCGCGCCGGGAGAAGGCGGCGGCGACGGCGCGGGCGCGGTCGATCTACATGGACGGGGCGCTGGGCGCGGGGACGCTGGGCGCCCGGCGCGGGCTGGCGCTGCTGGCCTCGGCGGTCTCGGGGGCCGACCCCGCGGTGGCCGAGCGGGCCTTCTCGGCGGTGCGGCGCGAGGACCGGGCGCAGGTCGCGGCGCGGGAGCAGGCGGCCACGAGCGCCCGCGAGCGCGCCGAGAGCGCGGCGTCGGGGGCGACGTCGGCGGTGGCCTCGCTGCGGGACGTGGCGGCGCAGGTGAGCCGCGCGGACGACGCGCTGCAGCTGGCGCGGTCGCGGGTGGAGGCGTTGCAGGGGGAGGCGGTGCGGCTGCAGGCCGCGGAGGACGCGGCGGCGGCGCTGGCGGCCGCGCAGGCCGCCGCGGCGGCGCTCAACGCCTCGGCGGCCGGGCGGGCGGCCACGGTGCACGCCCGGGGCGTGCCGGCCGACTACTCCGACCTGTACGTGCGGGCTGCGGCGACGTGCGCGGGCATGCGCCCGGAACTCCTGGCGGCGGTGGGGCAGGTCGAGAGCGGGCACGGGGTGAACACCGGCCCGAGCTCGGCCGGTGCCGTGGGTCCCATGCAGTTCATGCCCTCGACGTTCGCCACGTACGCGGTCGACGGGGACGGGGACGGGGAGACGTCGGCCTCCGACCCCGCGGACGCGGTGTTCAGCGCGGCGAAGTACCTGTGCAGCAACGGGGCCGGGCAGGGCCGGGAGGCGGAGGCGTCGGCGGTGTTCCGGTACAACCACGCCGACTGGTACGTGCAGATGGTGCAGCGGGTGGCCGACGAGCTGGCGGCGCAGGGGTTCGGGAGCTGAACTCCGTCCCTCCCCCGCGCCGCCGGACCGTCAGGTCTCCTCGCGCTGCAGGACGGTCAGGCCGCCGATCGTCTTGACCTCGATGCTCTTGATCTGCGACGGCGTCCAGGACGTCGCGCCGCTGAGCTGGGCGTCGTGGCCGGGCACGGCGGTCCAGGTGCCGATCTGCTGGGTCTTCCCGTCGGTCCCGCTGACGTAGAGGGCGTACTGGTAGGGCTCGGCGGTGGACGCGGCGGCGTAGGCGCAGACGAGGTCGACCTTGGTGCCCCAGCCGACCTCGGTGAGGGCCACGGTGGCGGTGATGGGCGTGCTGACGACCGGGTCCATGGGCAGCGGGGTGCCGGCCTGCGGGGTCCCGGCCGGGTCGTCCCCGCCGAGGCCGCCGAGTCCGCCGGTGACGACGGTCGCCACGAGGGCGGCGGCGGCGACCAGTCCGCCCGCGAGCGCCGCGCGGCGGGTGCGGCGCCGGTGGCGGACGGCGCGCAGCAGCCCGGGCAGGACGGTGTCGGGGACACCGGTGCCTTCGCGCAGGGCGGCCTGCGGGTCGTCCTCGGTGAGGGCGTCGACGACCTCGCGCGGGGTGCGGGACAGCAGTCCGGGCAGTCCGGCGAGTTCCTCGACGCTGCGGCGGCAGTCGGCGCAGCCGCGCAGGTGGCGTTCGAAGTCGGCGCGTTCGGAGGGGCACAGGGCCCCCAGGACGTACGGGCCGGCGGTCGTGGCGTACGGGTCGGTGCCGACGCCGTCGTCGCCGTGCCGGTGCTCGTGGTCCCGGTCGCGGTCGTGCTGGTGGAACGGCTGGCTCATCAGCGGCTCACCCCCATCTCCTGCAGGGCCAGTCTGAGGTTCATCAGGGCGTAGTGGGTGCGGGACTTCACGGTTCCCTCGGGGATGCCGAGGGTGCGGGCCGCGTCGGCGACCGAACGGCCGGCGAAGTAGCACTCGCGCAGGACGGCGCGGTGCTCGGCGGACAGCCGGGTCAGGGCCTGGGCGACGACCCACTGCTGCAGGACCTGCTCGGACTCGTCGACGACGGCGCGGTCGGGGACGTCGGCGTGGACGCTCTCGCGGCGGTTGCGGGCCGAGCGCCAGTCGTCGATGACGAGCCGGCGGGCGACGGTGAACAGCCACGCGCGGGTGGAGCCGCGGGCGGGGTCCAGGGACTCCGGGTGGCGCCAGGCCCGCAGGAGCGTCTCCTGGACGATGTCCTGGGCGCTGACGCGGTCACCCGTGAGGGAGACGACGTAGGCCCACAGGGCGCCGGCGTGCTCGTCGTGCAGGGCACGCACGAGCTCCTCGTCGGCATCGGTCACCGCTGGTCCCTCCCGTTCCTCGTCCTGGTCGTGGCGCCTTCTCGAGGACACCACGAGGCAGCCGGGGAAACGGTTCGACACCGCCCCTAGGTTGGTCCGGGTGGACGAAGCGAACGGTCCGGCGCCGCACGATCCGGCGCCGCACGGTCCGGTGCCGCACGGTCTGGTGCCGATCAGCCAGGTGCCGGAGGACCCGGTGCCGGTGCCACCGGCGCTGCGGCCGGTCCTGACCCGCTGGGGCGCACCGCCGCACGCGCGGGAGCTGCCCGCGGCGTGGGTGAACGCGGCGGGCGGGGTGACGTTCCGCGTGCAGGGCAGGGCCGGGACGGTGTTCTGCAAGTGGGCGCCGGCGGGGGTGGCGCTGGACCTGGCCGGGGAGGCCGTCAAGGCGCGGTGGGCGGCGCGGTGGCTGCCGGTGCCGGAGGTCGTCGAGACCGGGGCCGACGCGAGCGGGTCGTGGCTGCTCTCGCGCGGGCTGCCGGGCCGGTCGGCGGTCGAGCCGGACTGGATCGCCCGTCCGGAGGTGGCGGTGCCGGCGCTGGGCCGGGCGCTGCGGCGCTGGCACGAGGCGCTGCCGGTGCGGGAGTGCCCGTTCGACTGGTCGGTGCCCTACCGGCTGGATCGGGCGGTGCAGGACACCTCGGCGCTGCGCGAACCGCCGCCGGTGGACCGGCTCGTCGTGTGCCACGGCGACGCGTGCGCCCCGAACACGTTGCTGGACGACGCGACCGGCGACGCCGTGGCGTGGGTGGACCTGTCGGGCGTGGGGGTCGCGGACCGGTGGGCGGACGTCGCGGTGGCCACGATGAGCCTGGACTGGAACTACGGGACGGGGTGGCAGGAGGTGTTCCTGGGCGCGTACGGGGTGGCGCCGGACCCGGTGCGGACGGCGTACTACCGGGCGCTGTGGGACGTCGGCCCCTGACTGTTGCGGGACCGTGTCCCGCTGGTGGGTGGAGCCGTGTCCGGCGCCGGGGTGCGGACGGGCTACCGTCGCGGGGTGCGCAGTGAGTTGTCCCGGTTCCTCGCCGAGCTGTCCTGGCCCCGCCCCCACGCACCCGCGTTCGACCCCGAGGCCGCTCCCGGTGACCCGGTGGAGCTGTTCGAGCGGTGGCTGCGCGAAGCCGTCGCGCACGACGTGCCCGCCGCGCACGTGATGACCCTGGCGACCGTCGACGTCGCCGGCCGTCCCGACGCGCGGGTGACGCTGCTGGAGGACGTCGACGACCACGCCTTCTGGCTGGCGGCCAGCGAGACCAGCCCCAAGGGCAAGCAGCTGGGCCGGGTGCCGGTGGCGGCGCTCGTCTTCCACTGGCCGCAGCAGGGTCGGCAGGTGCGGGTGCGCGGGACGGTGCGCGCCGCCGACGAGGCGCGGACGACCGCGGCGTTCGAACGGCTGTCCGCGCACGCGCGCGCCGAGGCGCTCGTGGACCGGCAGAGCCGCCCCCTGCACGACGAGGTGTACCTGTCCGACGCCCTCGGCGACCCCAGCGAACTGCTCCAGCTGGAGGAACCCGGCGCGGCCTCGGCCCCGACGTGGCGGTTGTGGGGTGTGGACGCGGGGCGGATGGAGTTCTTCCAGGCCGACCCCGAGGGCCACCACCTGCGGCTGCGCTACTCCCGCCACGAGGGCGGCGGCTGGGAGACCGAGCTCCTCCGTCCCTGAGGTCGGGTCAGACCGCCCGGGCGGCGTACCGGCCCTCGCGGGCGCTGACCTCCAGCGCCAGCCCGAACGTGTCGGACAGCGACGGGGAGGCGATGGTCTCCGCCACGGGGCCCGCGGCGACGACCTGCCCGCCGCGCAGCAGCAGCGCGTGCGTGGTGCCGACGGGGATCTCCTCGACGTGGTGGGTGACCATGACCGGGGTCGGGGCGTCGGGGTCGGCCGCGAGCGCCGTCAGCCGCCGCAGCAGGTCCTCGCGACCGCCGAGGTCGAGGCCGCCGGCGGGTTCGTCGAGCAGGAGCAGTTCCGGGTCGGTCATGAGGGCGCGGGCGATCTGGGTGCGCTTGCGCTCCCCGTCCGAGAGGGTGCCGAAGGCGCGGTCGGCCAGGTGCGCGACGCCGAGCAGGGCGAGCAGGTCGGCGGCGCGGGCCTCGTCGTCGGGGTCGTACTCCTCGTTCCAGCGGCCGGTGACGCCGTAGGCGGCGGTGACGACGACGTCGCGGACGCGTTCGCGGTTCGGGACGGCGCCGGCAAGGGCGGTGCTGGCCAGGCCGATGCGGGGGCGCAGTTCGAAGACGTCGACGCGGCCCAGGACCTCACCGAGGATGCCGACGGTGCCCGAGGTGGGGAACAGCCGGCCGGCGGCGATGGACAGCAGCGTCGACTTGCCCGCGCCGTTGGGCCCCAGGACGACCCAGCGCTCCCCGCTGCCCACGGCCAGGTCGACGGCGTCGAGCAGCACGCTGCTCCCCCGCCGGACGGTCACCGCGGACAGGTCCAGCACGTCGCTCATGGTCGCGACCCTAACGAGTCGTATCCTCGCGCCTGTGCTGGACCTGCCCCGCTCCGCGCGGTTGGCCGCCTGGGGCACGGGCGTGCTGACCGCCGACGTCCCCCTGGCCGCCGCCGTCGCCGCCGTGCTGCGCGACGACGAACCGCACACCGTGCGGTGGGAGGGCGAGGCGCTGCCCGGGGTGCGGTCGGTCCCCGACGACGTCACGACCCTGCTGGCCGGGCTGGCCGAGTGCGCGACCGGGTCGGGTGGGTCCTCGGGTGGGTCCTCGGGTGGACGGTTGCTGCTGGCGCTGCCGGTGCCCGGTGACCCGCGCGGGCTGCCCGGCCCCGCGGACGTCAACGTCGCCGCCCTCGAGGCCGGCGAGTGCGTCGTGGCCGAGGTCGACGGTCACGAGGGCCGCTGGGCGTTCGTCCCGGAGGTCGTCGAGTTCGGGTCCGTCCTGGAGCCGGGTGCCTTCGTGAGCTGGACCGCGCACTCCGCGGCCCCGCGCCGGGTTCCGGAGAGCTCCAGCGTCGCCGAGTCCGAACGGGAGCTGCGGGTGGCGCTGTCGACGGCGACGCAGGCCCTGGCCAGCCTGGACGTGGCCCGCTGGCGCGAGGAGGCCGCCGACCGGATCGCCGCCGTCCGCGACGGGGCGCTCGTCCCGGACGCGGTGCCGCCGGCGACGTCGCCGCGGGCGATGCGGGTCCTGCAGACGGCCGCGCGGGTGCTGGCGATCGTCGACCTGGCCACCGAGGACGACGGCGCGGCCATCACGAGCCTGGAGGCCACGTCGCGGGCCGTGGCGCTGCGCGAGGTCGGTGCCGTGGCGCGGCGGGCGCTGGTGGCGGCCGTCAACGCCCACACCGAACCCGCCCGCCCCTAGCGCTCGTCCCGTCCCGTCCTGGCGCGCGGCCGGTGGCGGGATCTGGACGGGACGTGTCCGTCGCGAGGCTCACGGACCGGGCCGTCGTCGGTCACGATGACCCGGTGAGCTCTCCCGTCGGTGTGCGCCCCGTCCGCCTGCGCTCCGTCCACCCCGCGTGGGCCGTCGCGGCCGTCACGTTCGCGACCCTGCTGGCCGCCGGCGCGTTCCGCTCGGTGCCGGCCACCCTGCTGCAGCCGGCGGGCGCGGAGTTCGGCTGGTCGACGGCGAGCGTGTCCGCCGCGGTGAGCGTGAACCTCGTCCTGTACGGGCTGATGGCGCCCTTCGCGGCGGCCCTCATGCAGCGGTTCGGGGTGCAGCGCGTCGTGGCCGTGGCGCTGCTGCTGGTGGCGGCCGGGTCGGCGGGGTCGGCGTTCGTCACCGACCGCTGGCAGCTCGTGGCCACCTGGGGCGTGCTCGTGGGTCTGGGCACGGGGTCGATGGCGATGTCGCTGGCGGCCACCGTCGTCGGCCGCTGGTTCACCGCCCGCCGGGGTCTGGTGACCGGGGTCCTGGCCGCGGCCGCCTCCGCCGGGCAACTGGTGTTCCTCCCGCTGGTCGCGGCGCTGGCGCAGGACCACGGCTGGCGCACCCCGTGCCTGCTCATCGCCGCCGTCGCGGCGGCCGTGGTGCCGCTGGTCCTGCTGCGCCTGCACGAGCACCCCGCCGACCTCGGGGTCACCCCCTACGGCGGACCGCTGCCGGAGGCCGGACCCTCGCGCCCGCTGGGGGCCGTGGGCGCGCTGCGGCTGGCCGTGCGGCACCGGGCGTTCTGGTTCCTGGCCGCCGGGTTCGCCGTCTGCGGGGCCACGACGAACGGTCTCGTCGGCACCCACTTCGTCGCCGCCGCGCACGACCACGGGATGCCCCCGACGACGGCCGCGTCGCTGCTGGCGCTCGTGGGGTTGTTCGACGTCGCCGGGACGATCGCCTCGGGCTGGCTGACCGACCGCGTCGACCCGCGGCTGCTCCTGCTCGGCTACTACGCGCTGCGCGGGTTCTCGCTGCTGCTCCTGCCGGGGTTGCTGGCCCCGGGGGTGGAACCGGCGACGTGGGTGTTCGTCGTGTTCTACGGCCTGGACTGGATCGCGACCGTCCCCCCGACGATCGCGCTGGCGCGCAAGCACTTCGGTCTCGCCGGCCCCGTCGTGTTCGGGTGGGTGTTCGCCTCCCACCAGGTGGGCGCCGCCGTCATGGCGTTCGCCGCGGGGGTCCTGCGCGACCGGACCGGCGCCTACGACAGCGCGTTCTGGGTCGGCGGCGTCCTGTGCCTCACCGCGGCGGGGCTGTCGCTGCTGGTGGCAGCGCCGCGAGCGCGCGGTTCTCGGCCGGGAGCCGGAACCCCAGCAGCAGCACCGCGTTGAGGACCGTGAAACCGGCCGCGGTCCACCAGCAGGACCCCACGAGCGGCAACGCGAAACCCTCCACGACGACGGCCACGTAGTTGGGGTGGGTGAACCACCGGTAGGGCCCGCGGGCCACCAGCGGCAACCCCGGCACGACGACGACGCGGGTGTTCCAGCGCCGCCCCAGCGTCCCGATGCACCACCAGCGCAACGCCTGCGAGGCCAGGACGAGGACGAGCATCGGCCACGCCAGGGCCGGCAGCACGGGCCGGTCGGCCACGTGCGCCTCGAGGAGGCACGCCACCAGCAGCCCCGTGTGCAGGGCGACCATGGGCGGGAAGTGGCCCCGGCCGCTCTCCACCCCGCCGCGGGCGAAGGACCAGCGGGCGTTGCGCGTGGAGACGACGAGCTCGGCCAGCCGTTCCAGCCCCGTCGCGACGACGAGGACGACGAACAGGACGCTCACACGCGCTCCAGCAGGACGGTCTCGGTGCTGACGCCGGGGCCCACGCCCAGGAGCAGGGTCCGTTCCCCCACCACCGCCGGGGTGCGGGCCAGCACGTGCAGGACGGCCGAGCTCGACAGGTTCCCCACGTCGGCCAGCACCTCGCGCGACACGTCCAGGGCGTCGGCCGGCAGGGCGAGCGCGTCCGCGACCGCGTCGAGCACCTTCGGGCCCCCGGGGTGCACGGCCCACCGGTCGACCCCCCGGTCCTCCCCCCGGCCGGCCAGGAACGCGGCGACGTCACCGCCGACGTGCCGGTGCAGCACGTCCGGCAGCCCCGCGGACAGCACGATCCGCAGCCCCCGCGACCCCGCCTGGAACCCCAGGGCGTCGGTGGAGTCCGGCAACAGCCGCGAGACGTGGTCCAGGACGGCCCACCCGGGCCGGTCCCCCGCACGCTCGGCGCCCGCCACCACCACCGCGGTGGCCCCGTCGCCGAACAACCCGCTGGCCACGAGGTTGGCCACGGACGTGTCGCTGCGCTGCAACGTGAGGGAGCACAGCTCGACGCTGACGAGGAGCCCGACCTGTCCCGGGTGCCCCACCAGGTGGTCCTCCAGCCGCGCGATGCCCGCCGCCCCCGCCACGCAGCCCAGGCCGAACCCCGGCCAGCGCACGACGTCGCGCCGCAACCCGACCCGGTCCACGAGCAGGGCGTCCAGCGACGGGGCCGCGACCCCGGTGACCGTGGTGAAGAGCAGGACGTCGACGTCGGCCGGCGCCAGCCCGGCGCTCGCGAGCGCCCCCTTGACCGCACGCTCGGCCAGGTCGAGCCCGACGTCGGCGAACACCGCGCCCGCGGCGTCGAAGGCGTCGGGACGGCGGGCGAGGTCGGCGTACTCGGCCAGCGGCAGCGCCAGGTGCCGGGTGCGGACGCCGGCGTTGGCGTGCAGGCGGTGCAGCAGCTGCCGGCGCGGGCCGGGTTCGGTGAGCAGGAGCGCGAGCTCGGCCGCGATCTCGCCCTGCTCGTGCCGGTGGGCGGGCAGGACCGGTTCGACGGCCAGCACCCGTGACGCCCGGGACGTCGCACGTGGGTCCATCGGCGCAGCCTCGCACCCCGTCCTGGGGACTGCTCGTGCGGGGCGGCTACCGTCGAGGACGTGAAGATCGTCCTGCCGGGGGGCACGGGTCAGGTCGGGGCGCTGCTGCGCCGGACGTACGCCGGACGCGGGCACGACGTGGTGGTGCTGTCCCGCCGGCCCGAGCAGCTCGAACCGGGGGTGCGGCACGCGGTCTGGGACGGCCGGACGCTGGGACCGTGGGCGGCCGAGCTCGACGGCGCCGACGTCGTCGTGAACCTCGCGGGGCGCACGGTGAACTGCCGCTACACCGACGAGAACCTGCGCCAGATGATGGACTCGCGGGTCGAGTCGACCCGCGTCGTGGGGCAGGCGGTCGCCGCCGCGGCCCGGCCGCCGTCGACGTGGCTGCAGATGAGCACCGCGACGGTCTACGCCGACACTCGGGGCCCCGCGCACGACGAGGACGGCGAGCTCGGCGGGGAGGAACCGCACGTCCCCCTCTACTGGGAGTACAGCGTGCGCATCGCGCGCCGCTGGGAGCAGGCCCTGGCCGAGGCGGACACCCCCCGCACGCGGAAGGTGGCGCTGCGGGCGGCGATGGTCATGACGCCCGACCGCGGCGGGGTGTTCGACGTGCTCTCGACCATGGCGCGGCTCGGCCTCGGCGGCCCGGTCGCCGGGGGCGGGCAGTACGTGTCGTGGATCCACGGCGACGACGTCGTGCGGGCCCTGGACTTCCTCGTGGAGCACCCGGAGCTGTCCGGTCCGGTGAACCTCGCCGCGCCGCACCCGCTGACGCAGGCCGAGACGATGCGGGTGCTGCGCCGCACGTGGGGCCGGCCCGTCGGTCTGCCGGCGACGCGGTGGATGGCCCGGGCCGGGGCGCTGGCACTGCGCACCGACGCCGAACTGCTGCTGAAGAGCCGGCGCGTCGTGCCGGGGCGGTTGCTCGGGGCCGGGTTCGCCTTCGCCCACCCGACGTGGCCGGACGCGGCGGCCGACCTCGTCGCCCGCCGCCGCGCCCTCTGACCGCCGCTCACAGCACGGAGCGGTAGACCTCCAGGGTCCGGTCGGCGATGGCGTCCCAGGAGAACTGCTCGACGGCCCGGGTGCGGCCGGCCGCGCCGTACGCGCGGGCCCGGTCGGGGTCGGAGACGGCCTCGGTGAGGGTGGCGGCGAGGTCGGCGACGAAGCGGTCGGGGTCGACGGGGGCGCCGGTGCCGTCGGTGACCTGCTCGATGGGCACGAGCCAGCCGGTGGCGCCGTCGTCGACGACCTCGGGGATGCCGCCCGTGGCGGTGCCGACGACGGCTGCGCCGCAGGCCATCGCCTCGAGGTTGACGATCCCGAGGGGTTCGTAGACCGACGGGCAGACGAAGACGGTGGCCTGGGAGAGGTGCTCGAGGAGTTCGGCTCGCGAGAGGTGCCGCTGCAGCCACACGACGCCGTCGCGGGTGCGCTGCAGCTCCTCGGTGAGCGCGGCGACCTCCGCGGCGATCTCGGGGGTGTCCGGCGCGCCGGCGCACAGGACGAGCTGGACCTCCGGCGGCAGCTGCGCGGCGGCCCGCAGCAGGTGCGGCAGCCCCTTCTGCCGGGTGATGCGCCCGACGAAGACGACGCTGGGACGGTCGGGGTCCACCCCGTTGGCGCGCACCAGGTCCCGGCCCTCGACGCGGTTCCACTGGGCGGCGTCGATGCCGTTGTGGACGACGTGGACGCGGGCGGGGTCCAGCGCGGGGTAGGAGCGCAGGATGTCCGCGCGCATCCCGGCGCTGACGGCCACGACCGCGGCGGCCGCCTCGAACGCGGTCCGCTCGGCCCAGGAGGACACGCGGTACCCGCCGCCGAGCTGCTCGGCCTTCCACGGCCGCAACGGTTCCAGGCTGTGCGCGGTCACGACGTGCGGGACGCCGTGCAGCAGCGAGGCCAGGTGCCCGGCCATGTTGGCGTACCAGGTGTGGGAGTGCACCAGGTCGGCGCCGCCGGCGTCGGAGGCCATCGCCAGGTCCACCCCGAGGGTGCGCAGGGCCGCGTTGGCGCCCTCCAGCGTGGCCGGTTCGGGGTAGGCCGTGGCGTCGGGCTCGGTGCGCGGCGCGCCGAAGCAGCGCACCTGCACCTGCGGGCCGGTCGGCACGGCGCGCAGGGCCTTGACCAGCTCGTCCACGTGGACGCCCGCGCCGCCGTAGACCTCGGGCGGGTACTCCTTGGTGAACAGGTCGACACGCATCGCACGTCCTTCCCGGAAACCGCGCTGCAGGAGAGCGCATCAGCCGCCGTGTTGAGCCCGGTGATGGGCAAGCCAGGGTACTGGGCCCTAGTCTGCCCCTCGTGGCCACACCGAACGTCCTCGCAATCGTCCTCGCCGGCGGGGAGGGCAAGCGGCTGATGCCACTCACGGCCGACCGGGCCAAGCCCGCGGTGCCGTTCGGCGGCACCTACCGGCTCATCGACTTCGCCCTCTCGAACCTCGTCAACGCCGCCTACCGCAAGATCGTCGTCCTGACGCAGTACAAGTCGCACTCCCTGGACCGGCACATCTCGCAGAACTGGCGGATGTCGAACCTCTTCGGCTCCTACATCGCCTCCGTCCCGGCTCAGCAGCGCGTCGGGCAGCGCTGGTACCTCGGCTCGGCCGACGCCATCTACCAGTCGCTCAACCTCATCAGCGACGAGCGTCCCGACATCGTCGTCGTGGTCGGCGCCGACCACGTGTACCGCATGGACTTCTCCCAGATGGTGGAGGCGCACATCGCCTCGGGCTCGCCGTGCACCGTCGCCGCGATCCGCCAGCCCATCTCCCTGGCCGACCAGTTCGGCGTCATCCAGACCGAGCACGGCTCCTCGCGCATCGCCGAGTTCCTCGAGAAGCCCAAGGACCCGCAGGGCCTGGACGACTCCCCCCACGAGGTCCTGGCCTCCATGGGCAACTACGTCTTCGACGCCGACGCGCTCGTGGACGCCGTCACCCGCGACTCCGAGCGGGAGGACTCCAAGCACGACATGGGCGGCGACATCGTCCCCGACTTCGTCAGCCGCGGTCTGGCCTCGGTCTACGACTTCAAGGACAACGAGGTGCCCGGCGCCACCGACCGCGACCGCGCCTACTGGCGCGACGTGGGGACGCTGGACGCCTACTTCGAGGCGCAGATGGACCTCATCTCGGTGCTGCCCGTCTTCAACCTCTACAACTACGAGTGGCCCATCGTCGCCGCCCAGGACTTCTACCCGCCGGCCAAGTTCGTCCACGGGTGGCAGGGCACCTACGGCCACGCCGTGAACTCCATCATCAGCCAGGGCACCGTGGTCTCCGGTGCGCTGGTGGAGAAGTCGATCGTCTCCCCCAACGTGCGCCTGGACTCCTGGGCGCACGTGTCCGAATCCGTCCTCATGGACGGCGTCACGGTCGGCCGGCACGCCGTGGTCCAGCGCGCCATCGTCGACAAGTTCGTCACCATCCCCGACGACACCCGCATCGGGGTCGACGCCGAGGAGGACCGCGCCCGGGGTTTCCACGTCACCCCCTCGGGCATCACCGTCGTCGGGAAGGGACAGACCATCTCGTGAGCACGCCAGCACGCATCGGCATCCAGCTGCAGCCCCAGCACGCCCAGTACCCCGCCATCCGCGCCGCCGCGGCGAAGGTGGAGGAGATGGGCGCGGACATCGCGTTCAACTGGGACCACTTCTACCCGCTCTACGGCGAACCCGAGGGTCTGCACTTCGAGTGCTGGACGATGCTCGCCGCCTGGGCCGAGGCCACCAGCCGCATCGAAATCGGTGCGCTCGTGTCCTGCAACTCCTACCGCAACCCCGAACTGCTCGCGGACATGGCCCGCACCGTGGACCACGTCTCGGCCCACGACACGGGAGCGGGCCGCCTCGTCCTCGGCATCGGCTCGGGCTGGTTCGAGAAGGACTACGACGAGTACGGCTACGAGTTCGGCACCGCCGGCGGCCGCCTCGACAAGCTGCGGGACGACCTGCCGCGCATCGAGTCCCGCCTCGGCAAGCTCAACCCCGCGCCCACCCGCAAGATCCCCGTCCTCATCGGCGGCGGCGGGGAGAAGAAGACGTTGCGCCTCGTCGCCAAGCACGCCGACATCTGGCACACCTTCGGCGACGTGGAGACGTTCACCCGCAAGTCGGCCGTCCTGGACGAGCGCTGCGCCGAGATCGGCCGCGACCCCGGTGAGATCGAGCGCTCGGTCGGGGTCGAGAACGTCGAGGAGGCCGAGGCCCTCTTCGCCGCGGGCGCCCGCCTGTTCACCATCGGCGTCGGCGGACCGGACTACGACACCGCCGTCCTGGCCGACCTGCTCGCCTGGCGCGACGCCAAGAACGCCTGAGGTCGCCCGCGCGTTCGGCCACACGGTCGGCCACGAGCCGCCCGGAACCCTCCCGGTAGGGTTCCGGGCGTGCCCCCCACGTCCCCGGACACCTCGCACGACACTGCGCACGACAGCGTCCTCGTCACGGTCACCGGGCCGGACCGCCCCGGCGTGACCTCGGCGTTGTTCGCCGCCCTGGAACCCACCGGCGCCCACGTGCTCGACGTCGAGCAGGTCGTCGTCGGCGGGGTCCTGACCCTGTCGGTCCTCACCAGCCACGCGGACGCCGTCCGCGCCACCATCGCGCCGTTGCGGCTGGAGGGTCTGGAGATCCGCTGCACCGCACCGCGTCCGACGGTCACCGACCGGCCCCGGCGGTTGCACGTCACCCTGCTGGGCGCCCCGCTCCTGCCCGCCGCCGTCGCCCGCGTGACGACGGTCCTGGCCCAGGCCGGCGCCAACGTCGACCGGATCCGGCGGATGTCGGGCGAACCCGTCACGAGCGTGGAACTGGACGTGTCCACCCACGGCAGCGCCCAGGACGTCCTGGCCCTGCGCCGCACCCTGGCCGTCGAGGCGGGCCGCCACGGCCTGGACGCGGCCGTCTCCCCCGCCGGGCTGGCCCGGATGGGCCGCCGGCTCGTCGTCATGGACGTCGACTCCACCCTCATCCGGCAGGAGGTCATCGAACTCCTCGCCGCCCACGCCGGCCGCGAGGCCGAGGTCGCGGCGGTGACCGAACGCGCCATGCGCGGGGAGATCGACTTCGGCGCCTCGCTGCGCGAACGCGTCGCCTGCCTGGAGGGTCTCGACGTCGGCGTCGTGGAGGAGGTGCGCGCCGCGGTGGAACTCACGCCCGGCGCGCGGACCCTGTGCCGGACGCTGCACCGGCTGGGTTTCACGCTGGCGCTCGTCTCGGGCGGGTTCCTGGAGGTCGTGGGGCCGCTGGCGGCCGACCTCGGCATCGCCCACGTCCGCGCCAACCGCCTGCAGGTCGTGCACGGCCGGTTCACCGGCCGTGTGCTGGGGCCGGTCGTCGACCGGGCCGCCAAGGCCACGGCCCTGCGGGAGTTCGCCGCGGCCGAGGGGCTGCCCCTGCACCGCACCGTCGCCATCGGCGACGGCGCCAACGACCTCGACATGATCGGCGCGGCCGGGCTCGGCATCGCCTTCAACGCCAAACCCGTCGTGCGCGAGCAGGCCGACGCCGCGCTCAACGTCCCCTACCTCGACGCGGTCCTGCCGCTGCTGGGCATCACGCGCGAGGACGTCGAGGACGCGGACCTGGCCGACGAGGCGCTCGGCCGGGACTGAGCACCGCGCCGACGAGAGCGGGGACGGGCGGGGCTCAGCCCTGGCGCAGGGCCCACGTCGAGAGCAGGGCGAGCGCCGCGATGAACGCGATCATCACGGCGCCCAGCAGCGCCAGCTTGCGACCGCCGGAGGGTTCGGACACTCAGTGCCCCATCCCGAGGCCGCCGTCGACGGGCAGGACGGCACCGTTGACGTAGCCCGCGTCGGCCAGGAACAGCGCGGCCTGCGCGACGTCGGCGGCGTCGCCGAAGCGGCCCGCCGGGATCTGCCCCTTGTACTGGGCCTGTGTGGCCTCGGGCAGCTCGCGCGTCATGTCGGTGTCGATGAAGCCGGGGGCGATGACGTTGGCGGTGATCCCGCGGCTGCCGAGCTCCCGGGCGATGGAGCGGGCGAGGCCGACCATGCCGGCCTTGGACGCCGCGTAGTTCGTCTGCCCCGGCGAGCCGTACATTCCCACGACGCTGGACATGAAGATGATCCGCCCGCGCTTGGCCCGCACCATGCCCCGCACGGCGCGCCGGGCGACCCGCCAGGCCCCGGCGAGGTTGGCGTCCAGGACGGTGTCGAACTCCTCGTCGCTCATGCGCATGAGGAGCTGGTCGCGGTTGGTGCCCGCGTTGGCGACGAGGACCTCCACGGCCCCCTGCTCGGCCTCCACGGCCGCGAACGCCGCGTCGAGCGAGGCCGGGTCGGTGACGTCGGCGCGGACGCCGAAGAACCCCTCCGGGGGCTCCCCCGAGCGGTACGTCACGGCCACCCGGTCGCCGGCCTGCGCGAACGCCCGGGCGACGGCCAGGCCGATGCCGCGGTTGCCGCCGGTCACCAGGACGCTGCGGGGGGTCCGGGTGGGCTCGGCGTTCGGAGCGGAGGACTCGGTCGTCGTGGTCACGGCGGGGAACGTAACGCATGACACGTCCGCTCCGGTGTGCGGCCCACGGATCCCGGCTTACCGTTGTGAACGTGCACGACCAGCGACGTCACCAGGCACACACACCCACCTCCGACCCCGCTCACCACGGGCACCGGGCCCAGGAGGAGACCTTCCGGATCACCGCGGCTCCCACGTCGCACACCGACGACCTCGGCGTGCGCTACCGCAAGTACGTGGTGTCGATGCTCATCCGCACGGCCTGCTTCCTGTGCTTCGCCTTCATCGACCACTGGACGCGGTGGCTGTTCATCGCCGGCGCCGTCTTCCTTCCCTACATCGCCGTCGTCCTGGCCAACGCGGGCCGGGAGTCGCGGGGCCCCGCGCCGGACTCCTTCGACGTCCAGCCGCAGGCCCCGCGGGAGCCGGAGGTGCTGCCCGTGCTGGAGGCCAAGGTCACCCACGTGTGGTCGCCGTCGGACCCCGGACCGTCCGGACCGGAGCAGCGGCCCGACGTGTGAGGGACCTCACGGGCGGTCGCCGCGAGGTTCCCTGCGCGTCGCCACCCGTTCACGGGTTGGACAGCCGCCCCCGCGGTGCGAGACTGCTCGCGTGGAACCTCGCGTGGAGCCCCGGGGAACGGTTCACCACTCCTCCTGGGCGGCGGCGGCGTCGCTGCACGAACCACCGTCCGACCTCGTGTGCAGTGCGCGCGGGTGCACCCACCACGCCGACTTCGGCCTGTTGTGGAACAACCCGAGCCTGCACACGCCCGAACGTCGCAAGACGTGGCTGGCGTGCGAGGAGCACCGCGAGCACCTGTCCCAGTTCCTGGGGACGAGGGGCTTCCTGCGCGAGGTCGTCGAGGTGGCACAGTTGAGAGCGTGACGGGAGCAGGCGTGCAGGACGGTCGACCGGGCAGCCGGAACGTCCTGCGGCTGCTGCGCGAACCGCGTTGGCTGCGCGGTCTGGCCGTGGCGGTCCTCGTGGCGCTCGTCTGCTGCGCCCTCGGCCGGTGGCAGTGGCACCGTCGTGAGGAGCGGCTCGCCGCCAACGCCCCCCTCGTCCAGAACTACGACGCGACCCCCGCCCCGGTCACCTCGGTGCTGCCGGTGGGGACGTCGGTGCGGGACTCCGCGGTGTGGACGCCGGTGCGCGTCACGGGCACCTACGACACCGACGCCACGGTCCTCGTGCGCAACCGCCCCCGCGACGACCAGTTCGGCTACGAGGTGCTCGTCCCCCTCGTCCAGGCCGACGGCAGTGCCCTGCTCGTGGACCGCGGCTGGCTGCCCGCGGGGAACGACTCGGCCGAACGCCCCGACACGGTCCCGGCGCCCCCGCAGGGCGAGGTGACCGTCGTGGCCCGGTTGCGGCAGTGGGAGGACGACAAGCGCGGCAGCGTGCCCGCCGGTCAGGTCACCTCCATCGCCCGGGGCAGCGTGACCGCGGCCGTCGACGCCGCTGTGGACACCCCGCCCCGCCTGCTCGGCGGGTACGCTCTGCTGGCCTCGGAGACCCCCGCCGCCGGCGCCGAGCCGGCCACCGTGCCCGCCGCCGCCGAACGGCCCGAGGTCGACGAGGGGCCGCACCTGGCCTACACCGTGCAGTGGTTCGGCTTCGCGCTCACGGCCCTCGTCGTGTGGGTGGTCGCCGGACGCCGCGAACTGCAGGCCCGCAGCGAGGTCGGTGCCGAACCCACGGCCGAGGACGACGCCGCCGCTGCGGAGCCGCGCTCCGACGACGCGGGCACCCCGGACGGCGCCGCCGCACCGGCCGCGGAGGGTCCCCCGTCCCCGCGGCGCTCTCGTCGTCCCCGCCGCCGGGAGGGTCCCGACGAAGCCGCCGAGGACGCGGAGCTCGACGCCGCGGCCTGGGACCGCGACCCCGCGCACCATCCCTGACCGGGTCCTCCGAAGCGGCTGGATTCGCCCGTTCGGGTGCACGGGATCATGCTGTGTGTCTCATCGGCCACTCTGCGCAACAATGGGCCCATGGACTTGGGCCTCACTGACCGCGTGTACATCGTTTCCGGTGCGTCCACCGGTCTGGGGCTGGCCTGTGCGCGGGTGCTGGCGGACGAGGGTGGCCTGCTCGTCCTGCACGCTGCGGACGAGGACGAACTGGCGACCGTGGCCCCCAGCATCGGCGATCCCAGCCGGATGCTGCTCGTGCCCGGCGACATCTCCGACCCCGGCACCGAGACCCGCCTCGTGGCGGCCGCCAACGCCCGCTTCGGCCGCCTGGACGGCGCAGTGATCTCCTGCGGCACCCCGCCCACCTCGACCGTCCTGGAGGCCGCCGACGGCGCCTGGCGCGAGGCCTTCGAGTCCAGCCTCCTGGGGCCGCTGCGCCTGGCCCGCTCGGTCGCCAAAGCCGCCACCGGTGAGGGCGCCTCGATGGTGCTGCTGCTGTCGAGCACCGTGCGCACCCCCGTGATGGACGCGGGTGTCGCGAACGGCCTGCGTCCGGGCCTGGCCATGGCGGCCAAGGCGCTGGCCGACGAGCTGGGGCCGCGCGGCGTCCGCATCAACAACCTGCTCGCGGGCCACGTCGACGCGAGCTCCCCGCTGGAGTTCGAGGACTCCAGCGACCTGGCCACGGACCTGCTCGACACCATCCCGCTGCGCCGGGCCGGTCTGCCCGACGAGTTCGCCCGGGCGGCCGTGTTCCTGCTGTCCCCCGCCGCCAGCTACATCACCGGAGCGTCGTTGCTCGTCGACGGCGGGACCGACCGGTCCCTCTG
The DNA here is from genome assembly GCF_040702905.1 of Kineococcus sp. NPDC059986. NCBI lineage: Bacteria > Bacillati > Actinomycetota > Actinomycetes > Kineosporiales > Kineosporiaceae > Kineococcus > Kineococcus sp. NPDC059986. The sequence goes on from NZ_JBFBND010000013.1 coordinate 116,989, forward strand.
AACCGGGTCCTGCTCCCGGTCCCGGAGGACCGGGTCCCGCGGCGCCGGGTCACCCCGGCGCTGCGGGCCGTCAGTCCTGGCGCGCCTTGCCGCGCGTGGCGCCACCGCGGCTGCGCAGGGTGACGTCGTTCTCGCTGAGCAGCCGGTGCACGAACCCGTAGGACCGTCCCGTCTCCTCCGCCAGCGCCCGGATGCTCTTGCCCTCCGCGTACCCCTTGGACAGCTCACCGGCGAGCTGTTCCCGTTCCGACCCGCTCAACCGGGTGCCCCGCTTGATCGTCTCGGTCACCTCGACCTCCTCCAGTGTCGTCGCCGACCTGCGACCTCCTCCATGGTCACCACTGACGACCGTCCTGGCCAGTCGAAGCCGCGTCGGATCCACCCGACGGCCCACTGCCCGGCACGCCCCTCACCTGCGGGAACGTTTCAGGACTGCACGCGAGGGGCCGTTCAGGCGAGGGAGACGAGCTCGGCGTAGCCGGCGTTCCAGAGGTCCTCGACACCGTCGGGCAGGAGCACCACGCGCTCGGGCCCGAGAGCCTCCACGGCGCCCTCGTCGTGGGTCACGAGCACGACGGCGCCCTCGTAGTGCTTGAGGGCGTCGAGGATCTCCGCGCGCGAGGCCGGGTCGAGGTTGTTCGTCGGCTCGTCCAGCAGCAGGACGTTCGCGCTGGAGACGACGAGCGTGGCCAGGGCCAGGCGCGTCTTCTCCCCGCCCGACAGGACGCCCGCGGGCTTCTCGACGTCGTCCCCGGAGAACAGGAACGACCCCAGGACCGTGCGGACCCGGGTGTCGTCGAGGTCCGGGGAGGCCGAGCGCATGTTCTCCAGGACCGTGCGGTCGTGGTCGAGCGTCTCGTGCTCCTGGGCGTAGTAGCCCACCTTCAGCCCGTGCCCGGCCACGATCTCCCCGGTGTCGGGGTCCTCGACCCCGCCGAGCATCCGCAGCAGCGTCGTCTTCCCGGCCCCGTTGAGGCCGAGGATGACGACCCGGCTGCCGCGGTCGATGGCCAGGTCCACCGACGTGAAGATCTCCAGCGACCCGTAGGACTTCGACAGCCCCTCGGCCATGAGCGGGGTCTTCCCGCAGGGCGCGGGCTTGGGGAAGCGCAGCTTGGCGACCTTGTCCTGGACGCGGACGTCCTCCAGGCCGTCCAGGAGCCGCTCCGCGCGCTTGGCCATGTTCTGCGCGGCGACGGCCTTGGTGGCCTTGGCCCCCATCTTGGCGGCCTGCGCCAGCAGCGTCCCCGCCTTCTTCTCGGCGTTGGCGCGTTCGCGCTGGCGCCGCTTCTCGTCGGTCTCGCGCTGCTTGAGGTAGTTCTTCCAGCCGACGTTGTAGAGGTCGATCGTGGCGCGGTTGGCGTCGAGGTGGAAGACGCGGTTGACGACGACCTCGAGCAGCTCGACGTCGTGGCTGATGACGATGAGACCGCCGGCGTAGTTCTTGAGGTGGTCGCGCAGCCAGGTGATCGAGTCGGCGTCCAGGTGGTTCGTCGGCTCGTCCAGCAGCAGGGTCTCGCTGTGGGAGAAGAGGATGCGGGCCAGCTCAACGCGGCGCCGCTGACCACCGGACAGGGTCTTGAGCTGCTGCTCCAGGATGCGCTCGGGCAGGTTGAGGTTCGCGCAGATGCGCGCCGCCTCGCTCTCGGCGGTGTACCCGCCGAGGGCCACGAACCGGGCGTCGAGCTTGGTGTAGCGGTCCATGGCGCGTTCCTGGACCTTGGGGTCCTCGCTGGCCATGTCGGCCTCGGCGCGGCGCAGCTTGGCGACGACGGCGTCCAGGCCGCGGGCGGCCAGGATGCGGTCCCGGGCCAGCATCTCGGGGTCCCCGGCGCGCGGGTCCTGCGGCAGGTAGCCGATCTCCCCCGACCGCGTCACCGTGCCGGAGGCGGGCTGCGCCTCCCCCGCGAGCACCTTCGTCAGCGTGGTCTTGCCCGCCCCGTTGCGGCCCACCAGGCCGATGCGGTCTCCCGCGGCGACCCGGAAGTTCACCCCCTCCATGAGGAGACGCGCTCCTGCTCGGAGTTCGATGTCGGTGGCGACGATCACGGGGGCAGCTCACAGGGACTCGGGTCGGGCAGGGAGTGGGACCAGTCTACGAGCCGGCCCCGGGGCGGGGGCACGGCGAAGGCCCCCGGACGCGTGCGCGTCCAGGGGCCGGGTGCAGCAGGGTCAGACGTTGAACCCCAGGGCGCGCAGCTGGTCGCGCCCGTCGTCGGTGATCTTCTCCGGACCCCACGGCGGCATCCACACCCAGTTGATGCGGTGGTCGGCCACGACGTCGGTGAGGGCCTGGGCGGTCTGGTCCTCGATGACGTCGGTCAGCGGGCAGGCCGCGCTGGTGAGCGTCATGTCGATCGTCGCGACGTTGTCGTCGGAGACGGTCAGGCCGTAGATGAGGCCGAGGTCGACGACGTTGATCCCGAGCTCGGGGTCGACGACGTCCTTGAGGGCCTCCTCCACGTCGGCCAGGGCCGCCGGGGTCGGACCGCTCGCTGCGGTGGTGTCGGTCACGGTCGCTCAGCTCCTCAGGCGGGGGTGAGGAACCGGTCGTAACCGGACTCCTCGAGGGCGTCGGCCAGTTCGGGGCCGCCCTGTTCGGCGACCTTGCCGTTCACGAAGACGTGGACGAAGTCGGGCTTGATGTACCGCAGGATGCGCGTGTAGTGCGTGATGAGCAGCACCCCCGGCGCGGCGGCGGCCAGCGAGCGGTTCACACCCTCGGAGACGATCTTCAGCGCGTCGACGTCGAGGCCGGAGTCGGTCTCGTCGAGGATCGCGAACTTCGGCTTGAGCAGCTCCATCTGGAGGATCTCGTGGCGCTTCTTCTCGCCGCCGGAGAAGTGCTCGTTGACGTTGCGCTCGGCGAAGGCGGGGTCCATCCGCAGGTCGTCCATCGCCTGCCGGACGTCCTTGACCCACGTGCGCAGCTTCGGCGCCTCGCCGTCGATGGCCGTCTTGGCGGTCCGCAGGAAGTTCGACACGGTGACGCCGGGAACCTCGACGGGGTACTGCATGGCGAGGAACATGCCCGCACGGGCGCGCTCGTCGACGCTCATCGCGAGGACGTCCTCACCGTCGAGCGTCACGGTGCCGCGGGTGACGGTGTACTTGGGGTGGCCGGCGATGGAGTAGGCCAGCGTGGACTTGCCGGACCCGTTGGGGCCCATGACCGCGTGCACCTCACCGGAGGCGATGGTCAGGTCGACGCCGCGCAGGATCTCCTTGACGGAACCGTCCGCCTCGTCGACCGTCACGTGCAGGTCGCGGATCTCCAGGGTGGACATGTCAGTTCTCCTCAACGGGCTGGGCGGCGGGGGCGAGAGCGGTGGGGTCCTCGGCCAGCCGGCCCTCGATCGTGGTCATGAGTCGCTGCGACACCTCGGGGATGCCGATCTTGTCGACGATGCTGGCGAAGAACCCGCGCACGACGAGGCGGCGGGCCTCCTCCTCGCTGATCCCGCGCGACTGCAGGTAGAACAGCTGCTCGTCGTCGAACCGGCCGGTCGCGCTGGCGTGGCCGGCGCCGACGATCTCGCCGGTCTCGATCTCCAGGTTCGGCACCGAGTCGGCGCGGGCGCCGTCGGTCAGGACGAGGTTGCGGTTCAGCTCGTACGTCTCGGTGCCCTCGGCGGTGGCGCGGATGAGCACGTCGCCGATCCACACCGCGTGCGCGTCGGCCCCCTGCAGGGCGCCCTTGTACTCGACGTAGCTGCGGCAGTTCACGGCCGTGTGGTCGACGAACTGGCGGTGCTCGGAGTGCTGGCCGGCTCCGGCGAAGTAGACCCCGAGCGCCGTCGCGGACCCGCCCGGGGCGGCGTAGCCGATGTTCGCCGAGACGCGGACGACCTTGCCGCCCAGCGTGACGACGATGTGGCGCACCTGCGCGTCGCGGCCGACGCGGACGTCGTGCTGGCCCACGTGCAGCGCGTCGTCGTCCCACTCCTGCAGGCTGACGACCGTCAGTTCCGAACCGTCACCGGCGCGGACCTCGACGTTGCCGCGGTGGGCGCCGGACCCGACGTGCGAGATCACGACGAGCGCCTTGGCGTGGTGCCCGGTCTCCACGACGAGGTGGCCCTCGCTCGTGCGGCCGGCCTCGCCGCGGACCGTGACGAGCACGGGTTCGGTGAGCTCGACCTCGGCGGGCACGCGGACGACGTGCGCCACGTCCGTGGCGTTCCAGGACGCCGCGGCGACCCGGTCGCCGGGGACGAACGCGGTGCCCGCGCCGACCTGCGCCGGGGTGCCGGTCGTGTGCTCGACACCCGCGGGTGCGCTCACCTCGACGGCGGCGGAGTTCCCCGCGGCGCGCTCGACGACCTCGAACAGCGGGGCGAGCTCGCGCAGCGGCGAGAACTTCCACTCCTCCTCCCGGCCCGTGGGGACCGGGAAGTCGGCGACGTCGAAGGACGTCGCCCGGGCCGCGCGCGAGGCCTCGGGCACGACGGGACCGCCGTGGGTGTGCGCCCCCGACGTGTCGAGCGCGGGGGATTCGTTCACGAGGGTCATCAGCCGACGGCCCCTTCCATCTGCAGCTCGATGAGGCGGTTCAGTTCCAGCGCGTACTCCATGGGCAGCTCACGCGCGACGGGCTCGATGAACCCGCGCACGATCATGGCCATGGCCTCGTCCTCGGCCATGCCGCGGCTCATGAGGTAGAAGAGTTGGTCGTCGGAGACCTTCGAGACCGTGGCCTCGTGCCCCATGACGACGTCGTCCTCGCGGATGTCGTTGTAGGGGTAGGTGTCCGACCGGGAGATCGTGTCGACCAGGAGCGCGTCGCAGCGGACCGTGGAGGCCGAGTGGTGCGCGCCCTCGAGGACCTGGATGAGACCGCGGTAGGACGTGCGGCCCCCGCCGCGGGCGATCGACTTGGAGACGATCGAACTCGCGGTGTAGGGCGCGGCGTGCACCATCTTGGCGCCCGCGTCCTGGTGCTGGCCCTCGCCGGCCATGGCGATCGACAGCGTCTCGCCCTTGGCGTGCTCGCCCATGAGGTAGACGGCCGGGTACTTCATCGTGACCTTGGACCCGATGTTCCCGTCGATCCACTCCATGGTCGCGCCCTCGGCGGCCGTGGCGCGCTTGGTGACCAGGTTGTAGACGTTGTTCGACCAGTTCTGGATGGTCGTGTACCGCACGCGGGCGTTCTTCTTCACGACGATCTCGACGACCGCGGAGTGCAGCGAGTCCGACTGGTAGATCGGCGCGGTGCAGCCCTCGACGTAGTGCACGTACGAGTCCTCGTCGGCGATGATCAGCGTGCGCTCGAACTGGCCCATGTTCTCGGTGTTGATCCGGAAGTAGGCCTGCAGCGGGATGTCGACGTGGACGCCCTTGGGCACGTAGATGAACGACCCGCCGGACCACACCGCACTGTTCAGCGACGCGAACTTGTTGTCCCCGACGGGGATGACGGTGCCGAAGTACTCCCGGAAGAGCTCCTCGTGCTCGCGCAGACCCGTGTCGGTGTCGACGAAGATGACGCCCTTCTCCTCCAGGTCCTCGCGGATCTGGTGGTAGACGACCTCGGACTCGTACTGGGCCGCGACGCCGGCGATGAGGCGCTGCTTCTCGGCCTCGGGGATCCCGAGCCGGTCGTACGTGTTCTTGATGTCCTCGGGCAGCTCGTCCCAGGACGTGGCCTGCTTCTCCGTGGACCGCACGAAGTACTTGATGTTGTCGAAGTCGATCCCGGTGAGGTCCGAACCCCAGTCCGGCATCGGCTTGCGGCCGAACAGGCGCAGCCCCTTCAGGCGCAGGGCGAGCATCCACTCGGGCTCGTTCTTCAGCGCCGAGATGTTGCGCACGACGTCCTCGGACAGGCCGCGGCGAGCGGTGGAGCCGGCGGTGTCGGAGTCCGACCAGCCGTACTGGTACTTGCCCAGGCCTTCGAGCTCGGGCGGACCCGCGGTGGTGGGGGTCTCGGACACGGTGTCGGTCACAGTCGTCGTCCTTCCGTGGCGTGCTGGTGGTGGTGCTGCGGGTGGTGCTGGTCCTGCGGGTGGAGCGCTTCGAGGGGGACGTACGTGGTGCAGACGTGGTCGCCGTGGGCCAGCGTGGCCAGCCGCTGGACGCGGGTGCCGAGGACGGTCTCGAAGGTCCGTCGTTCGGCCTCGCACAGCTGCGGGAAGGCCTCGGCGACCTTCTGCACGGGGCAGTGCCCCTGGCACAACTGGACGCCCTCGGCCGCTGTTCCCTGGGCCACCGGCCGGGAGCTGGCCGAGAACCCCTGGTCGGCGAGCGCCTTGACCAGCGCCTCGATCCGCTCCGGCAGCGGGCCGTCGAGACCGGCGAGGGACTCCTCCAGGCCGGCGAACCGGCGCCGGGCGAAGTCCGTGACGGCCTCGGGCCCCAGCGTGTCGGCCACGTACTGCAGGGCCGAGAGCGCGAGTTCGTCGTACCCCGAGGGGAGGTCGTCGTGGCCGGCGGAGGAGATGACGTACTCCTTGGCGGGCCGGCCGCGGCCGCGGCGGGCGTCCGGGCGCGGGTCGCGCGCCTCGACGACGCCCTCGGCGACCATCGCCTCGAGGTGGCGGCGGACGGCGGCGCCGGTCAGCCCCAGGACCTCGGCGATGCGTGCGGCGCTGACGGGGCCCACCTCGGCGACGGTGGTGCGGACGCGGGTGCGGGTGCGGGCCTCGTCGCCCCCGGCGGCGCCACCGGCCGCGGGCAGGGCGGGACCCACCGGGGCGTCGGGACGGCCCGGTGAGGTAGTCCTCACCATTTCCACAACGTCCATGTTACCTAATTGCCCGGTCCCGCCGGAACCCGCCCCCCGCGCAGCGGTCGGGCGGCTACTACCCGTCCTCGTAGACTCCTGCCTCGTGGTGCTCGGCTCCCCCTCCCCCGCGACGACGACGGACGGCCGCACAGCCGCGGCCGTCGAGGTCCGCGACCTGCGCAAGGCCTTCGGCGCCGGCCCCGCCGTCCTGAACGGCCTCTCCTTCTCCGCCGCCCGCGGACGGGTGACGGCCGTCCTGGGTCCCAACGGCGCCGGCAAGACGACGACCGTCGCGATCTGCGAGGGCCTGCAGCGCGCCGACTCCGGCACCGTCCGCGTCCTGGGCCTGGACCCCGTCGCCGACGCCGCCGCCCTGCGCCCCCGCGTCGGGGTGATGCTGCAGGACGGGGGGCTGCCCACGGGGGTCTCGGCGCGCGAGGCCCTCGCGCACGTCGCCGCGCTGCACACCGACCCCCTCGACCTGGGCGCCCTGTCCACGCGCCTCGGCCTGGAGTCCTTCGCCCGCACCCGGGTCCGGCGGCTGTCCGGCGGGCAGCGGCAGCGGCTGGCCATGGCGTGCGCGCTCGTCGGGCGCCCCGAGGTGGTGTTCCTCGACGAACCGAGCGCCGGGCTCGACCCGCAGGCGCGCCTGGCCGTCTGGGACGTCGTGCGCGAGGTGCGGGCGGCCGGCGTCGCCGTCGTCCTGACGACCCACCTCATGGAGGAGGCCGAACGCCTCGCCGACGACGTCGTGGTCGTCGACCACGGTCGCGTCGTCGCGACCGGCACCCCCGCGGAGCTCACGTCCGGTCCGGCGGCCCTGACGTTCCGTTCCCGCCCCGGGCTGCCCACCCACGACCTGGCCCGCGCGCTGCCCGTGGGCGCGGACGTCAGCGAGGACGAACCCGGCCGGTACGCCGTGTCCGGGATCGAGGTCGACCCCCGCGTCGTGGCCACGGTGACGAGCTGGTGCGCCACGCACGACGTGCTGGCCGAGGGCATCGGCCCCGTCCGCAAGACCCTCGAGGACGTCTTCCTCGACCTGACCGGGAGGACCCTGCGGTGACCGCGTCGCTGACGAAGGGGCCTGCGGGCCTGGACTTCACGCCCGGCGGGAGCGCGACGCCGTTCACCCGCCGCGTCCTGCGGCAGGCCCGGTTCGAGGCCACGATCGCGCTGCGCAACGGTGAGCAGCTGCTGCTGACGCTGCTGCTGCCCGCGCTCGTGCTCGTGGGCGTCACGCGGGTGACGTCGCTGGACCTCGGCGCCGGTGACCGACCCGCGCTGGCCCTCGGCGGGGTCGTCGCGCTCGCGGTCGTGTCGACGGCGTTCACCGGGCAGGCCATCGCCACGGGCTTCGACCGCCGCAACGGCGTGCTGCGGCTGCTCGCGACCTCCCCGCTGGGCCGCGGCGGCCTGCTCGCCGGCAAGGTCCTGTCCGTCCTGGCCCTCGTCGTCGTCCAGGTGCTCGTCCTCGGAGCCCTGGCCGCGGCTCTCGGCTGGTCGCCCTCGGCGCGCGTGCTCCTCGCCGTCCCGGCGATCCTGCTGGGCGTGGCGGCCTTCACCGCGCTCGGGCTCCTGCTGGCCGGGACGGTGCGGGCCGAGGGGACGCTGGCCGTGGCCAACTTCGTGTGGGTCCTCCTGCTCGCCGGGGGTGGGCTCGTGCTCCCCTCGCCCCTGTCCCCCGTCACCGACCTGCTGCCCTCGGGAGCCCTCGGCACGGCCGTGCGCGAGGCCCTGGGCGCCGGCACGTTCGCCGTCGGGCCGCTCGTCGTGCTGGCCGTCTGGGCGGTGGCCTGCAGCCTCGCGTGCGCGCGGTGGTTCCGCTGGGAGTGAGCACGGGAGGTCCCCGGTGAACGCGGCCGTGCTCGCCCTGCTCGTGCTGGGCCTCGGCGTCGTCGTCGTGCTGGTGACCGCGGTCCTCGCCGTCGCCGGCCGGCGGCGCACCCCCGCGACCATCGGCTGCGGGCTGGCGGGGGCGGCCCTGCTGGTGGTGTGGGGGCTGCTGACGTTCCGCGGCGCCGGAGCCGGCGGCACCGTCTACTCCCAGAGCGCGTGGTGGGTGCTGGCCGTCGTCGCCGCGCTCGTCTCCCTGGCGCTGACGGTCCGCAACCGGCGGCGTTGAGCCCCGCACCCGGTCGCCGTCCGGCAGGCTGGGGTGGTGGACAGTGAGCGTCAGGACCCGTCCGCGAGCGCCGGTGCGCCGCGACGACGGACCGTGCTGCGCGCCGTGACGCTCGCCGCCGGCCTGTCGTCGACCTCCTGCACCCCTGACGCCGTGGGCCGCGAGCCCCGCGTGCCGGCCGGTGCGGCCGACGGGGTGCCGGTGACGGAGTCCTGGCGGTGGTCGGCCCTGCCGGCACCGCCGTCGGTCCCCCGCTGGAACGCGGTGGCGGCCTGGACCGGCCGCGACGCCCTGTTCCTCGGAGGTTCCACCGGGCCGCCGTGCCCGTGGGACGCGCACACCCCCTGCTTCCGGGACGACGACCTGTCGACCGCCCACCACGACGGTCTGGCCTGGAACCCGGGCACGAACGCGTGGCGGCGCACCGCGGCCGCCCCGCGGGGCGTCCTGGACAGCCCTCACGCGGTCGTCGGCGACCGGGTCTTCGTCCTGGCCGAGGACGCGCTGCTCGCCTACGACGCCGGCAGCGACACCTGGGCCCACCTGCCCCTGCCGCCCGGCCACCCGGTGAACCAGAGCCCGGGGTACTCGCTCGTCGCCGTCGGTGGATCGCTGCTGGCGCTGGCTCCCGGCTACGCCGGCTCCCCCGGGGAGGCGTTGCCCCCGGAGCTGCCCGACTCCACCTACGACCTGGCCCAGGGCGACGAGGGCTCGTGGCTGCCCCTGCCCGACGACCCCCTGGACCCGATGGTCTTCCGCGCCGCGCTCGCCACCCCCGACGGGCTCCTGCTGCTGGCCGGCGACGTCGCCCGCTCGGGGCCCAGCGACCCACCACCCCTGGTCCACGGGGCGCTGCTGGACGTCGCCTCGTCCACGTGGCGTCGCCTCCCCGACAGCGACCAGCTCTTCGGCGGAGGGTGGACGTGGACCGGTGAGCGCGCCCTCAGCGCCACCCCGGGCACGGACGCCGGCCTCGACGGCTCCTACGGGCGGCCCGTCCCCTACAGCGGTGCGGTCACCCTGCCCGCCGGCACGTGGTCGTCCGTGCCGCAGCCGCCCGACCTCGGTTCCCGCGGCTGGATGGTGCTCGCCACCGCCGGGGCGCGCGTGGCCACGCTCGGCTTCGTCTACGACGACACGACGCGGACCTGGACGCGGCTGCCGGCGCCGGCGGCGGACCGCGCCGCCGAGGACCCCGGTCCCGCGGTGTGGACCAGTCAGGGGCTCGTGGTGCTCGGGAGCCGTCTCGTCCCGGCCACCGGCGAGGAGGCCGTCACCCCCAGCCGCAGTGCCTGGGTGTTCCACCCCCCGCGGTGACCGCCGATGGCGGTCCGAGAACTGCCCCGCGTCCAGGAACCCTGGACCCGTCGGACGACACTCCAACGAGGACGGCGAGGACCGAGCAGAGGGAGGCAGCAGATGACACGCGGGTTCGTCCCAGCGCGATGGGAACGGTGACGAGGACTGGAGCACCATGAGGGTCGACCTCGACCTCGAGGTGCCCGACCACGTCCTGGACGACGCCCCCTCCCGGCGAGGCGGTGTTCCCCGCCGCTACGCGCGGTACCCCGGCGTGGAAGGCCGCGACATCGTCGACTTCCTCCGGGACTACGGCGTCACGGTCGGCGTCCACGACGCGACCACCGCCGACGTGGTCGCCCGCACCCTCGACTCCGCCACGGTGCTGACGCTGCTGTCCTGGGTGCGCCGGGCGTCCGCGGCGGGCCCCACCTGACGCTCGGTCGGGATGCTGCCAGCGATCTTTGACGTACCAGGACATGGGTGACAGTTCTGCACCAGGACATGGGTGGCACTCGATGCAGCAGAACATCGGTGACAGTCGTAGACCTCAACCGGTGTCAGCCGCTTCTCGACAGCGCCCACAACGCGGGATGACCGGAAGCTGAGTTGGGTGCCGCGCCTAGCTCTCTTGATCCCTCACTTCGCCCCAGGGTTGCCCTACGTTCGTGACCTGTGGCACACACCGCAGTGGGCACCGAGAAGGCCCCGACCTGGTCGCGCGAGAACAACACCTCCCGCTGGGGGCTGCTACTGGCATTGGCCATCGACAACTTCGGCTCCGGCCTGTTCCTGCTCCTGGTCCTTGTCTACAGCGTTCAGGTCGTCGGTTTGTCGGTCGGCCTGGCCGGGACGCTGCTGTTCCTCGGCACTCTCATCGGTCTAGGCGCGCCGCTGATCGTGGGCACCGTCGTGGACCGCTTCGGGCCCCGCCGCGTCGTCATCACCTCCCAGCTCATCCAGGCCGTCGGCATGATGCTCTACCTCCTGGCCGGTACCGCCGGCAGCGGGGCCGGGTCCGGGCGAGGGACCGCGGTAGCTCTGGCGGTCGGCGGGGCGGTGCTGGTCGCGGCTGGTACGCAGACCTTCTACAGCTCTCTGTTCTCCCTCATCGCCGCCGTCGCCGGCGATGGGCCCAAGGACGGGCCGTTCGCCCACGTCGACATGATCCGCTCCGCCGCCTTCGGCCTCGGCGCCCTGCTCGCTGCCGCCCTGCTGACGTTGCTGGACACCCCGGCCCTGCGCATCGCGGTGGCCGTCGACGCGCTCACCTTCGTGCTGGCCGCCGGCCTGCTGTGGCGTCTGGTCCACGTCACGACCGCCCGTGGCGGCCAGGCTTCCGCGGCAGCGCAGGCTCCGGCGCACCCGGCCATCTCCGACGAGGCCGGCCCGCACGCCACAGACTTGGCTCCCAGCACCACGACCTCCGATGCCTCTACAGCGGCCGCATCGGCGCCCGCACTATCGGACGCAACGGCTGCGGCTGCACCGCGCCCGTGGCGGGACCGTCCTTTCCTGGTCCTGCTGGTGGTGATCGCCTTGACGGGCCTGGCCACCGACGTCCACCTCGTCGGCTTCTCGGTGTGGGCCCTGGAGCGGCTGCACGCACCGGCATGGGTACCGGGAGCCTCCATCGCGCTGCTAACCGGCATCACCTCCACCAGCACCGCGCTGGTGGTGCGCTGGACGAGTAGGTGGACGCGGACCCGCACCGTCGCTGCCGGGACGGTGCTGATCCTCGCCTGGTGCGCGATGTGTGCCGTGGCACCGTCCGTCGGTGGGAGGTGGCAGCCGGTGTGGCTGCTGGCTTCCACGGTCGTACTGGCGGTCTCGTCCATGCTGGTCGGGGTCCGGGTGATGGCGATGGCCGAGGCCTCGGCGCCGCTGGCTGCGCACGGGCGGTACATGGCGACGGTGCAGTACGGCTTCAACGCCACCGCGCTGCTGGCGCCGTTGCTGGTCGGGTTGTTCGCGGTGGCGTTGTGGCTGCCGTGGGCGGGGGTCGCCCTGGGTTGCGCAGGGGCGTTGCTGTTGCTGCCGTGGCTGGCCCGGCGACTCCCTGCTCACGCTGTCAGGGCGCAGTAGACGTCCGTTGGAGACGCGCCGAACATGGCCGAGGCGCCGTCCCGACATCGCCATGACCATGCGTGCCTGGCCTCGGTCAGGCTTGACGACGGGTGGCAGCAGCGGCCTCGTTGAGGGCCGATACGGCCTCTAAGGGAGCGAAGGGCAACACGAGGATCACCTCGAACAGCGAGCCCGCGACTAGGCATCGCCAGGACATGCTCGTCTGCTCCTGCCAGCGTCGGAGGACGTAGACCGGCGGAGTACCCGGGCTGCGCAGCATCGTCGAGGAGCGGCGCCGCGACTCCTCCCACGCCTGCATCTCCGGGTCGTCTTCGCCGGGGTCGCCTGGCAGCGAGAGGTAGCGCCCCCAGGTGATCTGCATCCACCCGGCCCCGGCGGGCCGGTCGTCTTCGAGCACCACCTCGCCCGCATCGACGCCGGGGGGCGCGTGCAGGACGAGCACTGAGTGCCGATCGCCGGCGCCCTGGGCCGGGGGCGGGTCGGTAACGGGGGGTACGGGATGGTCGAACACCTCCTGCCCCTCGAAACCGCGGACCGAGGTCGTGCAGCCCCGGTGGGACAGCGCCGGGATCTGCGGCATGGGGACGCGGAGGTGCGCAGCCACCTGCGTGGTGTCCAGGGGCGAGGTCCACTCGCTGACCGGGGTCAGCCGGATGCGGTTGACCCCGCGCTGACTCGCGCGCTTTAGCTGAAGGCGTTCCAGGGTGCCGGTGGTGGCGGGCGTGAGGTCGACCGCGGGCAGGAGAGTCTGCACCTAGACATCGTGCGACACCGGGAGGGGCGTCGTGGAGCCGAGATGGGTCGACCCGCCCACGCGCGGTCCGCGGGATGACCGTGACGTCCCTCTGTGGTCACGGCTGAGGAAAGTCTCCTGCGGCCAATCGACGGTGCACGTCCTCCAGGGCGGTCCTCGGTTT
>NZ_JBFBND010000014.1:0-117967 GCF_040702905.1 Kineococcus sp. NPDC059986
GCCGAGCCGACCTTGCCTTCGCGGGCCCAGCCCAGGGCGGTGGCGTGGAACGCGTCCAGTGTCGCGGTGAGGGCCGCCCCGTCCAGCAACGCCGGCCCTTCGGTGACGGTCTGACCGGTCGGGTCCAGGGTTGCGGTGCAGGCGGTCAGGCGGCGGGACTGGGACAGGATGGTGCGCGCCTGCCGGGCAGTGACCTGCCCGGTGGCGACGGCGTCCCACACGGGACGTTCGAGGGTGCCGGCGATGTGGGCGGCCCACACGTGGGTCAGGGCGGACTCGATGGGGACACCGCAGCCGCGGGAGTGGTGCAGGGCGACCAGTTCGATCGCCGCCTGCAGCGGGGTCCAGGCCGCGAAGGGGTGGCCGCGCAGCCGACCCATGACCTGTTCGCGGCGGTCCTGCAGTTCCCCGGCCTGGTCGGGGTGCGGGTGGGCGGTGAGCTGCGCGACGAGGTCGGCCAGGGCGAGCAGTTCGCGGGCGTGGGCCTGGTCGGCGGCGCGGCGCAACCCGGCGAGGTGGGCGTCGAGGTCGACGTCGGTGAAACCGTCGGCGTCCAGCGGCAGGACGGTGCGCACGGGGTGCCTCACCTGTTCCTGGACCGCTGTCGTCATACCCGGATCCTACCGCTCAGGAACCGTTCGATCAAGGCGAACACATTGTGCTGCAACGACTCCGCAGCGCTCTCACGTCCCGACGTCGCACCCCTCAGGCGACGGGGGAACTGCCCAGGGACCGGTGCTGGAGCACCGCCAGCGACGGTTCCCGGTCCCGTTCGATGTGGGCGAAGGCGAGGGCCTCGGCCATGCGCACGTCACCACGGGTGATGGCGGCGGTGAGTTCGACGTGGTCGTGGAACGCGTCGTGCACGTCGAGTTCGGAGGTGAGGTGGAACAGCCACTGCACGCGCCCGGAGACCGAACGCATGGACGCCTGCATCAGCGCGTTCCCCGTGAGTTCCACGACGGTCTCGTGGAACCGGGTGCTCGCCTCGGCGATGCGGTAGGCGTCGCCCTCCTCGACGACGGCCTGCGCGTGCTGCAACGCCCGTTCCAGCGCGGCCGCCGAGGAACCGCGGGCGACCGCACGTGCCGCGTGCCCGGCCGCCCCCACCTCGAGGACCTCGCGCAGGTCGAACAGGTCGTTGACGAGCTGCTCGGTCCACGTCGTCACGACCGCCCCACGGCGGGCCGCGGTCACGACGAACCCCTCCATCTCGAGCATCGGCACGGCCTCGCGCAGCGGGACGCGGGAGACGCCGAGGTCCTCGGCGATGCGCAGCTCAACGAGCTTGTGGCCCTGGGGGTAGCGCCCGCGCATGATGAGCTCGCGCAGGCGGGTGTGGATCTGGCGGGACAACGACACGGGGCCGGTGGCCTCGGGCGACGTCGGCAACGTCATCGACCTGGTCCTCCACGGTGGTCTCGGGCGCTCGGGCCGTCCCCGGCCGGGTGGTGACCCGGCCGGGGAGAACCTAGCGCCGGGGGCGGGTGGTGGTCACTTCCGCAGGCCCAGCTTGCTGAAGTCGAGTTCGTTGGCGCCGATGTTGTGCGACTCCTCGACTCCCGTGAGCCACTTCTGGGCCACCACCCAGTCCTTGTTGTAGGACAGGTTGTAGTAGCAGCCGGTCTTGGCGTACTCCTCGGCCGCGGCGACGTAGAGGGCGTCGTCGCCGGTCGCGACCGCCTGGTCCAGCTGGGCGTTGACCTCCTCCACCTCGCACCCGAAGTAGTTGATGCCCCCGGAGGCGTCCCAGAACACGTGCCCCCACATGTACGGCGAACCGCCGTCGGGCCCGTTGTTGCCGTCGAAGAACGCGTCGGGTCCCTGGGTGGGGTCGTTGATCCACCCGAACACCTGCGACGTGGGGTACGACGCGGCCGTCGCCTTGATCCCCAGCGCCTGCAGCTTCGCGGCCTGGATGTTCGCCATCTGCTCGGCGTTGGTGTTGCCGCTGGCGTAGCCGATCGTCATGGCCGTCCCCGCGGGCAGGGTCTTGGCGTAGGCCGTCATCGGAGCGGGGTCGTAGGTGATCTCCTGCTTGTCCGCACCCCCGGGGATCATCCCCTTGGCGTACAGCGTGGTCGCCGGTTCCGAGCGGCTGCCGAGCACCTGGTCGACGAGGGACTTCTGGTCGATGCTCTGCAGGAACGCCACGCGGGCCTGCTGGGACCGGAAGAACTCCTTCGTCGGGTTCACGGTGACGAGGGCGGACTGCAACGTCGGCAGCATGTAGCTGTCGAACTGCTTCGACCCCTCGTACTTCTCCAGGCTCGATGACGGCAGCGCGGCGACGACCGCCGAGACGTCACCGTGGTCGAAGGCCAACTGCAGGGCGGAGGCGTCGGTGTAGATCGGCAGTTCCACGGTCGTGAACGGCGACTTCTCCCCCCAGTACCCCGCGTACTGCTTCAGCGTCCAGGAGGTCCCGGGCTTCGCGGTCTCGATCGTGTACGGGCCGGTGCCGACGTCGTGGGTCTGCAGGTACGTCTGGGCGTCGTCCGACCCGGCGTTGGCGGCCAGGGCGGTCGGCGACTCCATCTTCGGCCCGAACGGGGAGGCGAGGTAGTCCAGGAACGCGGAGTTCGGCGCGGACAGCGTGACGACCGCGGTGAGCTCGTCGGGCGTCGCGACGTCCTTGACCCCCGCCACCATGTAGGCGGCACCCCCCTTGACCGCGGTGCGGCGGTCGAACGCGACCTTCACGGCCGCCGACGTGAACGGCGTCCCGTCGTGGAACGTCACGCCCTGGCGCAGGTGGAACGTGAAGACGGTGTTGCCGGGGTCCACCTCCCACGACGTCGCCAGCCGGGGCGCGATCTCGACGGTGTCCTTGTCGTTCGCGTACTGCACCAGCCCCTCGTAGGTGTTGAGGACGATCGCGAGACCGTTGTTGGCGTAGTAGACGTCCGGGTCCGGGGGCTGGCCGATGTCGCCCAGCAGGCCGACCGTCAGCGTCCCGTCGGTCGGGGCGGCGTTGGGGGCGCCGGACTCGTCACCTCCACCGGAGCAGGCGGCGAGGACGAACAACGGCACCGCGGCGGCGGCGACGAGCAGGGTGCGCGTCCGGCGGCCGATCGAGCTGAACCTCATGGCTCTCCTCAGGGGTGGAGTGGGTCCCGCGCTCAGGCGAGACGGGGGTCGGCCGCCGTCTGGAGGACGTCGGCGAGGGTGTTGACGACCACGTAGACCGCGCCCAGGACGAGCGTCACGGCGGCGATGGCCGGGTAGTCGGAGGTGGGGATGCTGCTGGCCAGGTAGTTGCCCATCCCGGGCCAGCTGAAGACCTGCTCGACGACGACCGTGCCCGCGAACAGGAAACCCAGTTGGAGCCCGGACATGGCCAGCGACGGACCGATGGCGTTGCGGACGACGTGCCGGCCCAGCACGGCGGCCTGGCCGAGGCCCTTGGACCGGGCGGTGCGGACGTGGTCGGCGGCCAGGGTGGCCTCCAGTCCCGCGCGCAGGATGCGGCCGATGGCCAACGCCGGCGCGATGGCCAGCACCGTGGCCGGCAGGACGAGGTGGGCCAGTTCGGAGCCCGGCCCGCCCTCACCGCGACCGGACCCGGGGAGCCAGTCGAGACGGGCGTAGAAGACGACGATGCCGACCAGGGCCAGCAGGAACGGCGGTGCGGTCGCGACGACGAGGAGGACTCCGCGGCCGATCCCGGCGAACGGCCACGACAGCGCCGACGACGCCGCGAACAGCGCGGCCAGCAGGAGGGCGACGACGAACGCCGCGAGGACGAGTTCCAGCGTGGCCGGGAACGCGCTCGCGAGGTCGGTCGCCACCGGCCGGTGGGTCCGGTAGGAGGTCCCGAAGTCCCCCCGCACGGCGTGGCCGAGGAAGCGCAGGAACTGCACGGCCAACGGGTCGTCGAGGCCCAGACGGTGCCGTTCGGCCGCCACGGCGGCGCGGGAGGCGTTGGCTCCCAGCGCGGCCCGGGCGGGGTCGCCCGGCGAGACCTGCTGGAGCAGGAACACGACGGCGCTCAGCACGAGCAGCACGACGATCAGGGAGCCGGTCCGGCGCAGCAGGAAGCGCAGCACGGGGTTCACCTCCGGGTTCCGAGGAGGGTGCGGATGCCGTCACCGGCGAGGTTGGCGACCAGGCTCAGCAGCAGGACGGCCACCCCGGGCACGACGGGCACCCACCACGCGCTGAGCAGCAACTGGGTGTTGGCGGCGGTGTCGGCGCCGAGTTCGGCGGCCGGTGCGGGTTGCCCCAGCCCCAGGAACGACAACCCCGCGAGCAGGAGCACCACGTTGCCGATGTCGAGGCTGGCGGTGACCACGGCGGTCGGGACCACCCCGGGCAGGACGTGCCGCAGCACGAGCCGGACGCGACCGACGCCCGCGAGGCGCGCGGCCTCCACGTGCGGCCGGGCGACCACGGACCGCACCTCGGCCCGGACGAGCCGGGCGTAGTAGGGCCACCACACGATCGACATGCCGAGCAGGGTGTTCCGCAGCCCGGGGCCGAGCGCGGCCACCAGCGCGATGGCGACGAGGGTGGAGGGCAGCGCGAGGAACAGGTCGGTCACGCGCATGAGCAGGGCGTCGACCCACCCGCCGCCGACCCCCGCGGCGACGCCGACGGCTCCCCCGACGAGCAGGCCGACGGCCACCACGGCCAGCGCCGAGAACCACGACGTCTGCAGACCGAACAAGGTGCGGGACAGGACGTCGCGACCGATGGCGTCGGTACCCAGCAGGTGCTCGGGCGACCCCAGCGGGAGCTGCGGGGCGGCGACCGGCTGGATCGGGTCGTCCGGGGCGAGCAGCCGCGCGACGACGGCGAGGAGGGTCAGCGCGGCCAGCAGCGCGACCAGGGTCCAGGCGGTCCGGCGGCCGGTGCGGCGGCGCCCGGGGAGCGTCGCGAGTGCCGCGCGGCGGGGCAGGACGACGGTGCTCACCGGACCACCTCGATCTCGGGGACGGAGGCGACGAGCGCCTGGGTGTACGGCTCGCGGGGCGCGCCGATGACGGCCTCCGCGTCGCCGACCTCGACGACGCGACCGCGTTCGACGACCGCGATCCGGTCGCCCATCAGCCGCGCCACCGCGAGGTCGTGGGTGACGAAGAGGACGGTCATGGCGAGCTCCTCCCGCATCTGGCGGATGAGGTTCAGCGTCGTGGCGGCCAGCGAGGCGTCCAGGGCGCTCGTCGGTTCGTCGCACAGCAGCACCGCGGGTCGCACCACCGTCGCCCGGGCCAGGGCGACCCGCTGGCGCTGCCCGCCGGACAGGTCCGCGGGCCGCAGCCGGGCCACGGCGGCGGGCAGCCCCGTGCCCTCGAGGGCCTCCTCGACCCGGCGGGTCGTCTCGGCCCGTCCCAGGCGCAGCGGGGCGAGCCGCTCCCGCAGGGTCTCCCCCACGGTCAGCCACGGGGTCAGCGAGGACCCGGCGTCCTGGAACACCATCTGGGCGCCCCCGGCGGCGACGCTGACGCGGCCGGCGGTGACGGGCACGAGCCCGGCGACCACCCGCAGGACCGTCGACTTGCCCGACCCGCTCTCCCCCACGATCGCCAGGGCCTCGCCCGCGGCGACGTCCAGGCTGATGCCGCGGACGGCCTCGACCGTGCGGCGACGGCGGCCGTGACCGGTGGTGTAGCTGACCACGACGTCGTCGAGGACCACGGCGGGTTCCGCGGTCGCGGGGGCGGTGCGGGGAGCGGCCGCAGGCGTCGGGGTGACCGCGGCCGTCGCGGACCGGACGGTCTCGCTCCCGAACCAGCAGGCGGCCCCGTGCCCGGGTGCGGGCCGGGACTCCTCCACGCCGGGTGTGTCGGTGGCGCAGCGGTCGACCGTGAGGGGGCAGCGGGCCCGGTAGGCGCAGCCGTGCGACCGCTCGTCGGCCGTCAGGGTGTCCAGGGGCAGCGTCGGCAACCGCCGGGACCGGTCGAGGGTGAGGGACAGTCGCGAACGCAGCAGACCCGCGGTGTAGGGGTGCGCGGGCGAACCGAGCACCTCCGCGGCCGGGCCCACCTCGGCGAGCCGGCCGGCGTAGAGGACGGCGATGCGGTCGGCGATCTGCGCGGCCACCCCGAGGTCGTGGGTGATGAGCAGGACGCTGCAGCCGAGGTCGTCGCGCAGTTCGCGCAGCAGGGCGAGCAGCTGCGCCTGGACGGTGACGTCGAGCGCGGTCGTCGGTTCGTCGGCCACGACGAGCGCGGGCCGACCGGCGATGGCGATCGCGGCCATGACCCGCTGCCGCAGACCTCCGGACAGTTCGTGCGGGTACACCCGGAACCGCAGTTCGGGATCGGGAACCCCCATGGCCCCCAGGAGCCGGACCGCCCCGTCCCGGTCCTGCCCGGCCTCGGTGATCTGGCGACCGACGCGCATCGTCGGGTTCAGCGACGTCATGGGGTCCTGGAACACGGCGCCGAGGGCGGCGCGACGGGCGGCCCGGCGCGCCGGTTCGGGGTCGTTCACCATGTCGGTGTCCAGCACGCGCGCCTGCCCGGTGACGTGCGGGCGGGCGTTCTCGGGCAGCAGTCCGAGCAGGCTGAGGGCGAGCATGCTCTTGCCCGACCCCGACTCACCGACGAGGCCGACGATCTCGCCGCGGGCCACGTCGAGGTCGATGCCGCGCAGCACGTCGGACCGGATCCCGTTGCGCTCCAGGGAGACGTGCAGGTCCCGGACGCTCGCCGTGGGCGCGTTCACGCCAGCGCCCGCTCGGCGGCCAGGTGGGCGGCGATGGCCCGCGGCTGGGTGAACCACACCTGGTCCCGGTGGGCGCGCAGGTGCTGCAGCGCCCGGTCCAGTGCGCGCAGGCGGAAGGGGGCTCCGGAGATGAAGGAGTGGACGACGACGCTCATGACGAGCGGCTGCTCGGCGGACCGTTCGAGGAGTTCGTCGAACTCGTCGACGACCATGTCCGCGAACTCCGCCGCCGAGGCCGCCCGCCCGACGACGGTGGTGCTGTCGTTCACCTCCAGGGCGTAGGGCAGCGCGAGGAGGGGGCCGGAACCCGTCGTCAGCGGCACCGGCCGGTCGTCCAGGCGCAGGTCGAGGAGGTACCGGTACCCGACGGCGGCCAGGCTGTCGAGGGTCGAGGGCGTGTGGGTCAGCCACGGGCTGGACCAGCCGCCGGGGGCAGTGCCCTCCTCGGCCGCGATGCGGGCGGCGACGGCGCCGACGTAGGCGGCCTCCTCGGCCGCGGACATCCCCGCCAGCGAGTCGGAGTTCGAGATGCCGTGGCCGACGAACTCGGCCCCCGCGCGGCGGGCGGCGGCGACGAGTTCGGGGGCGGTGTCGTAGAGGGCGGTGTTCAGCAGCACCGTCGGCGGGATCCCGGCCCGTTCGAGGCGCTCGAGCAGGCGGAACGCGCCCACGCGGTTGCCGTAGTCGCGCCAGGAGGTGTTCACCAGGTCGGGGGCCGTGACGCCGGGGACGATGTCCTCGGTCTGTCCGGCCCCGAACCGGTACTCCTCCAAGCCGATCGCGACGTAGACCGCGAGCCGGCGGCCGCCGGGCCACACCGGGCCGGGGGCCGCGGTGATGGGCTGGTAGTCCCACAGGGCGTGCCCCGGGGCGGGAACTGCGTCGTGCGTCATCCGATCCACCTGTTCATGCCGACGTCGGTGCGGGCGGCCCGGCGGACCACGGCGTCGTACGCCGGGAGCAGGGCGTCGGCCGCGGCCCACGTGCGTTGGAGGGCTGGGAGGCGGGCCGCGTGCAGTTCACGCGCCTCCGCCAGGAGTGCGGTCTCGTCGACGGACACCACGCGTCCGTCCTGCGCCACGACGCGGCCGGCGACGACCGTCATCCGGACGCTGCCACCGTTCTCGCAGTAGACGAGCTGGCCCCGCAGGTCGTTGAAGGGGGTGAACGCGGGGGCGTGCAGGTCGAGCAGGACGAGGTCGGCCTGCGCACCCACCTCGACGCGCCCGATGCGCCCGGTCTGGCGCATGGCCGCCGCACCGCCCTCCCAGAGGGCGTCGAGGACCTCGGCGGGGGTGGGCCACTCCTCGGCGTCGAGCCCGGAGACGTTGTGCACCAACCCGGCCGCCTTCACGACGCCCCAGGTGTTGACGGTGTCGTCGCAGATCGCCTCGTCGACCCCGAGCGCGATGCGGATCCCGCGGTCGCGCAGGGCCCGGAACGGCATGACACCGCTGCCCAGGCGCAGGTTGCTCACGGGGTTGTGCGCGACGACGGCGCCTGCGGCCGCGATGAGGTCGAGGTCCTCGTCGTCGACCCAGACGGCGTGGATGACGTTGACCCGGTCGCTGAGGAACCCCAGGTCCGCCGTGTACTTCACGAGGCTGCGCCCGGCGAACCGGTCCTGCCCCGTGCCGGGGACGGACAGCGCCCGCTGCACCCGGGTCTCCAGGACGTGTGCGAAGAGCGGCAGGTCGTGCCGGCGGCTCAGGTCGTCGAGGGCGCCGAAGTACTCCGGGCTCACGCGTTGCGGCGCGGAGATCGACACCGCTGCCCGCAGCCGGTCGCCGTGGGTGCCGTGCCAGGTCCGGACGAGGTGGTCGTACGCCGCGAGCAGTTCCGCGGCCGCCGCCGGGGCGGGTGCCGCCAGCGCCGCGGCCGCTGACGCGTCGAGGCCGTCGAGGAACGGCAGTTTCGCGCTGTCGGGGAGTTCGGGCTGGTCCAGGGCCACCGTGGCCCGGATCCCGGTGTCGGCGTAGGCCTGCAGGACGGCGTCGATGGTCTCGGGGTCCGGGGCGGGCATGAGGAACGCGTCGTCCTGCACGCTGGTCGTCCCGGTCCGGAGCATCTCCATGGCCCCGAGCGCGGTGCGCAGGTACGCCTCCCGCGGGGTCGGCCGCAGGGCGGGGTCCGCGGGCGACTCGTAGAGCATGAACGTCTCGAGCGGACGGCTGCGGAACGCACCCTTGAGGTGGTTCGCGGGCGAGTGGAAGTGCGCGTTCACCAGACCGGGCACCAGGACGTGGTGACCGCCGCCGCGGACGACGCGGGCGTCGGGCGGGGCGAGTTCCCGGGCCCGCTCGCCGACGGCGCCGACGACGTCGCCCGTGACGAGGAGGTCGGTGGGGCCGAGCATCCCGGACGGCTGGGCCGGGGCCCAGAGGAGGACGTCGGTGAACAGGACGCTCATCCCCACCCTCCGTCCGTCGTGGGGGACCCGACCGGTGCGGCCCAGGTGTTCGCGCGCGACGTCGTGAGTCCCTGCGCGAGGAGCCCCTCGACGGCCGTGGTCGCGGCGGCGACCCCGTCGACCACGGGGACCCCGAGGGCCTCGCGGAGCCCGTCCACGAGTTCGGTGAGTCCCGCGCAGCCGAGGACGACGGCCTCGGCCCCGTCGTCCGCCAGGGCCTGCCGGGCCTCCTGCGCGAACGCGTCGAAGGCGGGTCCGGCCCCGCTCTCGACCTCGGCGACCGAGACGTCGACGGCGCGCACGGTGCACCGGTGGGCGAGGCCGAGCTCCTGCACGACGCGGTCGGTCATGGCGAGCGTGCGCGGGGGCATGGTGATGACGCAGAACCTGTGGGCCAGCAGCGAGACCGCTTGCAGCGCAGCCTCCGTCATGCCGACGACGGGACCGCGGGCGAGTTCGCGCGCCGCCGGCAGACCGGTGTCGCCGAAGCAGGCGACGACGTACCCGTCGACCCCGTCGCGTTCGCCCCGCTCCACCTGGGCCAGGACCCCGGCGGCGCCGAACACCTCGTCGACGTGGGTCTCGACGGTGGCCGGAGCCGCGCGCGAGTGCGTCGCGGTGACGGTGGTCCCGGGGCGTGCCACCGCCCGGGCGGCTGCGAGCACGGCCTGCGTCATGGCGACGCTCGTGTTCGGGTTGAGGACCCGCACGTGGCTCACGCGGCGCACCCGAGGTCGGCGAGGAGCCCGGCGACGCCGTGGCCGCCGATGGCCACCCGCGCGGCGGCGGCACCGACGCGCGCCGCCTCGACGGGGTCGGCGCCCGCGACGTGCGCGGCCGCGAAACCCCCGCAGAACGCGTCCCCCGCCCCCGTGGAGTCGACGGGGACGACGGCCTCGACCGGCAGGACCCGCGTGCCGTCGGCCGTGGCGACGACGCACCCGCGTTCGGCGGTCTTCACGACGACGACGTCCGGTCCGGCGCGCAGGAAGAGGTCCGCGGCGCGTTCGAGGTCGCTCGTCCCGGCCAGGGCGACCGCCTCGACCTCGCTCGGCAGGAACACGTCGCAGGTGGCGAGCAGCGCCAGGAGTGCGGGTTCGTTCCCCGCCACGTAGTCCTCCTGCAGGTCGAGGAACACCGTGGCGTCGGTCCGCCCGCGCAGCCACGGCCCCAGGGTGAGCTGGGAGCGCAGGCTCATGGCGGCGACGAGGATCCCGCTCGCGGACAACGCCTCGGGTGTCACGTCCTCGGGGTGCACCGAGAGGAGGTCGAACGCCTCCTCACCGCAGAGCAGGTCCCAGGTGCGGGACCCGTCGGGTGCGTACTCGACGCGGTTGCGGACGGTCGGGATGCTGCGCGGGGCCACCGGTTCGACCCGGACGCCGAGGCCGGCGACGGTGTCCAGCAGCGTCGCGGGCAGGTCGGTCCCGACGGGGGCGAGCATCCGGACGTCGGCCAGGGTGCGGCGGGCGGCGAGGGCGGCGAAGAGCGCGTCCCCGCCGAGGGCGGTCGTCACCTGCCCGTCGACGACGAGGTCGTCGATCGTGAGGTTCCCCACGCACAGGAGCGAGGCGTCAGGCACGGGACTCCTCCTCCGCGGTGCGGAACTGGGCCATGGCCAGCAGGTACCCGGTGAGCTGGGCGGGGAGCACGGTGAGCAGCGGGCTGAGGGGCTCGGCCACCGCGGGCAGGGTCAGGACCGCGTCGGCGACGCCGTCGAACGCGTCCACACCCTCGGTGGTGATCGCGTACACCCGGCCACCGAACCGCTTGGCCTCGCTCGCGGTGTGGACCGCACGCGGGACGGACGGGCCGGCCGGGGCGATGACCCAGATCGGTTCCCCGGCCTTGAGGGAGTTGTAGTGGTGGAACTCCTCGACCTGCACCGCCTCGGCGTGGTCGGGGGTGCACTCCTTGACCTTGGCCGCGCCGATGACGGCGGCACCCCAGTTCGGGCCGGCGGCGGAGAACAGGAACGTGTCGGCGTCCTGCTCCCGCTCCGCGATCACCGCGAGAGGGCCTTCGACGTCGGCGATCACGCGTTCCATGAGGTCGGGGATCCGCCGCAGTTCCGCCGCGAGGTCGGCCGCTGCAGGGCGGCCGGTCCGTGCGCCCACGCGGACGGCGAGGTCGAGGAGCAGGGCCAGCGCCGTCGTCGAGGACTGCGTGGGCCAGCCGACGCGGGTGGCCTTGAGCAGCAGCGTC
Organism: Kineococcus sp. NPDC059986; assembly: GCF_040702905.1. Taxonomy (NCBI): domain Bacteria; kingdom Bacillati; phylum Actinomycetota; class Actinomycetes; order Kineosporiales; family Kineosporiaceae; genus Kineococcus; species Kineococcus sp. NPDC059986. The sequence continues at coordinate 11,288 of NZ_JBFBND010000014.1, forward strand.
CGTCCGCACTCGGTGTCGAGCGTGGACCCCGGGGTGTTCGTGATGGCGACGGTGAGGGCGCCGGCGTGCTGGGCGACGAGCGCGGCCTCGACGGTGCGGGTGGTCTCCCCCGAGCTGGACAGGGCCACGACGAGGCTGCGGGGACCCACCAGCGGGGCGAGGTAGTAGGCCAGCTCCAGGCTCTGCACGGGTTCGCACGGGACGCCGAGCATCGACTCCAGCGCCTGCCGCGCGGCCACCGCGACGGCGAGGGAGTCCCCCGCCCCCGTCACGAACACCCGGTCGACCCCGGTCGCGACGACGAGGTCGGCGAGCTCGTCGAGGGCGGTGTCGTTGGCGGCGAGGGTCTCGCGGATGCGCGCGGGTTGCGCCAGCAGTTCGGGGTGGGTGGCCTCGTCGCGGGCGCGTCGCTTCGGGTCGAGGGGATGGTCGCTCGGCAGGGCGACGATCGAGGCGTGCTCGGCCGCGGAGACGCGCTGCACGACGTCCTGCTGGCGGGCGTCGAGCGGGCTGTCGGGGCCGATGAACGGGCTGGGCGGGGTGGCGTTCACTGCACACCCACCTGCCCGGCGCCCACCGTCAGGGCCGCTCCGAACCGGGCGGCGACGTCGGGGTCGACGCGGGCGTCGGGGGCGGTGGAGCGCTTGATCGCACTGCCGAGGACCGCCCCGTCCGCACCCGCCACAGCGGCGTCGACGGTGTCGAGGGACACCCGGCCGCCGACGACGAAGGGAACCCCGGGGACGACGTCGCGCAACCCGGCGATCGTGGTGAGGGCGTCGGGCACCCCGCTGTCCCGCGTGACGACGAGGACGTCGGCGCGGCCGAACTCCCGGGCCTCCCGCGCGGCCCAGGCGGGGGTCGAGGCCAGCGCCAGGCTCGTGGCCTCGTGGACGTCGGCCCACACCTCGACGTCCGAACCGAGGGAGCGCTTGACCGTGGCCACCTCGTGCGCGCACCCTTCGATCCAGCCGGTGGGGCCGATCGAGACACCGGTGAGGACCTTGACGCGGACGAACCGCGCCCCGACGGCGTGGGCGACGGCGACGGAACCCGGACCGTCGTTGTGGCCCACCACGACGCCGACCGGAAGGTATACCGAATCGGTGACCGCGGCTCCCACGACGGCGAGGGCCGCCACCGTCGGGGCACCCACGCGCACCGCCTGCGGCATGTCACTGGCGTCCTGCACCATGACGTGCGTGAATCCAGCCTGTTGCAGCGCAACGGCATCCTCCGCCGCGCGCTGGGCGATCTCGCGCACCGGGGTGCCGCGGTAGTTGACCGCCCCCGGCAGGGGCGGGAGGTGCAGGACGCCGACGAGGCGGAACGGGTGAGGCACGAGATGGACGGTATACCGTCATGTGTTTCGGGCGTGTTGCTCCGACGTAACACCTGGAGTCACGCTGGAACCGCAGTCGCCACCGTCACTCGGCGCGGCGCGACAACTCCTCCAGCACCTGCACGACCCCGCTGTGGTCGTCCCCCCCGCGTCCGGTCCACCGCATGGCGCCGAACAACTGGTCCACGAGGGCGGTGACGGGGGTGAACGCCCCGGCGGCCCGGGCGGACTCGAGCGCGAACCCCAGGTCGTGGTGCTGGTTGTCCGCCAACCCGCCGGGAGCGAACTCCCCGCTGACCAACCGGTCGCGCTTCACCTCCAGGGCACGGCTGCCCGCGAGACCGCTGCCGAGGACGTCGAGCAACCCCGCGACGTCGAGCCCGGAACTGCGGGCCAGCGTCACGGCCTCCCCCAGCGCCGTCAGCGTGATCGCGACGACGGCCTGGTTGCACGCCTTGGCCAACTGCCCGCTGCCCACGGGCCCGAGGTGGCGCACCACCGTGCCCAGGACGTCGAGCAGCGGCCGGACGCGCGCGAACGCCTCGGGGCGGCCGCCGGCCATCACCGCGAGGCGGCCCGTCTCGGCGCCGACGTCACCGCCGCTCACGGGCGCGTCGACCACCTCGACACCCCGCTCGGCGAGTTCCCCGGCCCACGTGCGCAGGGCGGCCGGGGAGGTCGTGCCCATGACGAGGAGGGTCTGCCCCGGACGCAGCAGCGGTCCGCAGACCTGCTGCACCGGAGCCAGTCCGGGGAACACCGTGACGACGACGTCGACCCCCTCGCACGCCTGCGCCGCCGTCGGGTGCAGGGTCCGGCCCGGGACCTCGGGCACGTCGACCGGGCCGCGGTTCCACGCGCGGACCGGGAAACCCGCCTCGGCGAGCCGCCGCGACATGGGGCGCCCCATGAGACCGAGGCCCAGGAACGCGACGGGGGAACTCACGAGGCCACCTCCAGGACGGCGGGGTCGACGAGGTTCCCGACCGGTTCCCCCGCGCGCAGGGCGAGGATCGAGGTGACGGCGCTGGACCCGTTCCCGAGCGCGAGCTCGTCGGTCCAGGCGAGGCAGTGGGGGGCGAGGACCACGTTCGGGAACGTCGTGAGCGGGTGGTCGGCCGGGAGGGGTTCGTCCTCGAACACGTCGAGCCCCGCACCCGCCAACCGCCCGTCCCGCAGGGCGTCGAGCAGGGCCGCCGTGTCCACGACCGGCCCCCGGGCGACGTTGACGAGGACGGCGCCGGGCCGCAGGTGGGCCAGCACCGCCGCGTCCAGCAGGTGGTGGGTCTGCGGGGTCAGGGGTGCGGTGACGACGACGACGTCCGCGCGCCGCAACCCCTCCGCCAGCGCGACGCGTTCAACGTCGGGGTCCCCCGGCCCCCGGGGAACCTCCCGGCGGCGGGTGTGCGCCAGGTTCACCGTCGCGAACGGCGCGGTGAGCCGGCAGAACTCCGCGGCGACGCTGCCGAACCCCACGACGAGGACGGTCCGGCCGGTCAGCCCGCGGCCGAGGAGGCCGGACCGGTCGGACCAGTCCCCCGCCCGCACCCGGGCGTCCTTCTCCCGGACCCGTTGCAGGACGGCCAGGACGAGGGTCAGGGCGGCGGTGGCGACGGCGCGCCGGGCCCCGTCGGGCGTCACGGTGACCGCGACCCCGGCCCGGGTGCAGGCGGCGACGTCGACGGTGTCCAACCCCACGCCGAACCGCGCGAGGTGCCGGGGCGGGTGCGGCCCGGACACCGTCTCGGCCGTGACGGCGGGCGCGGCGAACAGGACGGCGTCGCAGCCGTCGACGTGCGCGGCGGTCAGCACACCGTCGTCGGGGGGCAGGAACCGGACGTCGGCGTCCGCCGCGCGCAACCGGTCCAGCCCCAGGTCGCCCCAGGCCGCGAGGTCCGCGGACACACCGACCCGCCAACCGCTCACAGGACGGCCACCGGGTTCACGGGCGACCCCGTCCCCCCGCGCACGACGAGGGGCGCCACGACGAGGGCGAAGGTGTACCGCCCCTCCTGCGCGCACGCGGCCGACAGCTCCTCGAGGTCGAGGTTGTCGAGCAACGGCATGCCGAGCGCGGTGAGCGCGAGGGCGTGCACGGGCGAGTGGAGTTCGAGGACGGGACTGGGGCGCACGTCGGAGTCGCCGTCGGACCCGAGCAGGACGGTGCCGCGGCCGGCGAGCCACGGGACGGCGTCGACGTGCAGACCGGCACTGGCCGCGCCGGCGTCCCACGCGCCGAGCGCCCGCCGGCGACCGGCGTGACCGGTGCGCAACAGGACCGCGTCGCCCTCGCCCACCTCCACGCCCAGGGCCTCGGCCACCGCGGCGACGTCGTCCGCGTGCACGGCCGTGCCGGGTTCCAGCCAGTCCACCCCGCGCACCGCGGGGACGTCGAGGAGCACCCCCCGCAGGACCATCCCCGCGGACAACCGGTCCACCGAACCCCAGCGGGATCCCCCGGCGCCGACGACGGACCGGGCCTCGACCCCGCCGAACAGCCGCCCGCGGTACCCGATGTGGCAGACCGCGTCGAGGTGGGTGGTCGCCTTCCCGTGGTAGTCGATGCCCAGGAAGTCCTTGTGGCAGCTGGGTTCGGGGGCCTCGACGTCCCCGAGGTCGACCATGTGGTGCAGCGCCGGGTGGGCGTTGTCCGGACCGGCCGCGGTGTCCAGGGGCCACGCGAGCCCGACGGAGCGTCCGGTGCGGGCGGCCGACAGCGCCCGCAACCGCGCAGCGTCGTCCACGCGCGCGAGGGTCCCGCGCTCGTCCGGGAGCGCACCCTCCCCCCACCGGGCCAGCCGGTCGAAGAGGGCGTCGAACTCGGCCAGGGGCACCACGGGCCCGTTGTCGTACCCGTCGTCGTGCCCGGTGTCGTGAAGAGTCACCACGATCGCGTCCTCGCCCTCGAGTTCGTCACGGGCAGCCCTTGGGTTCCGCCCTGTGGGACAGCATGATGGACACAGACCAGCTCACTGGACAACCCCCAGGTTGTTCGCCGTCCAATAGGCTGAACGCGCGGTCCGCAGACAGAGGGAGACGACAGATGCCCGTCGAGCAGAGCAGTCCCGTCCCGGCGGTGACGCGCGCGGCGGCCGTCCTGGCCGCCCTCGCCGCGGCCGGCGGCGTCCCGGTCTCGGTCAGCGAGCTCGCCCGCCAGCTCGGGCTGCCGAAGTCCTCGACCGCGAACCTGTGCCAGGCACTCGAGAGCGAGCGCATGGTGACGCGGCACGAGAGCGGGTACACCCTGGGCCGCCGGCTCGTCGAGCTCGGTGGCGCCTACGTCTCCACGGTCGACCAGGTGCGGGAGTTCTACGCGGCCTGCCGGCAGGCCCCGACGATCTCCGGACTCACGGCACGGGTCGCCGTCCTGGAGGGGCTGGACGTCCTCTACCTCGCCAGGTACGACGGGGCGCAACCGATCCGGTTGACCGCCAACATCGGCGACCGCTTCCCGGCGCACTGCACGGCGACGGGCAAGGTGCTGCTCGCGGCCCTGCCGTCCGGGGCGCTCGACGAGCGGTTGCGGGGCCGGCGGTCGCTGCCCGCGCTCACCCCGCGCTCGATCACCGACCCCGGGGCGCTGCGCGCCGAGCTCGACCGCGTGCGCGAGCTCGGCTACGGCCTCGACGCCGAGGAGACGACCCCCGGGGTCACGTGCATCGCCATCGCCGTCCCCGGCGCGCGCACCGACAGCGACGCCTTCGCCATCAGCGCCACGACGCTCGCCGGCAGCAGCGAGGCCGGCGACCTCGAGAAGCTGCGGGGTGAGCTCTCCGCGATCGCCCACCTGCTGGGCAACCCGCTCGTCCCGCAGACCTGAGCAGCTCCTGACCCGGACGTCTTGCCAAAGTTCTGGACGCCGTCCATCCTGGTGAACGCCGACGCGATGACGATGTCGGCCGCCGAGGTCTCCTCGGCCCCGATCACCACGGGAGGTCCCGATGGCAGGACCCGCTCCGCTCGACCCCGGCGCCCCACCCCTCGTCCGGGTCCGCGGCGCCGGCAAGCGGTTCGGCGCCACACAGGCGCTCGACGGCGTCGACTTCGACGTCCACGGCGGTTCGGTCGTGGCGCTGCTCGGCGCCAACGGCGCCGGCAAGTCGACCCTCATCAAGGCGCTCGCCGGGGTCTACTCCCTGGACACGGGCACCGCCGAGATCGTCGGCGAACCCGTCGGCACCCCGGCCGCGCAGGCCCGCATCGCCTTCATCCACCAGGACCTCGGGCTGGTCGACGGCCTGACCGTCGCCGAGAACGTCGCCCTCGGCACCGGGTACCCCCGCCGCCGCGGCCTCATCGCCTGGCGCGACGTGCGCCGCCGCGCCGACCGCGCGCTGGAACTCATCGGTGCCGACGTCGACCCGCGGGCCCGGGTGGCGGACCTGTCCCGCACCGAACGCTCGCTCGTCGCCATCGGCCGCGCGCTCGTCGTCGACGCCAAGGTGCTCGTCCTCGACGAACCCACGGCCAGCCTGCCCGTGGACGAGACGCACCGGCTGCTCGCGGTCGTCCGCTCGCTGCGCGACGAGGGCCTCGGCATCGTCTACGTCACCCACCGCCTCGACGAGGTGTTCACCATCGCCGACGAGGTCGTCGTCATGCGCGACGGCCGCGTCGTGGAGACCACCCCGCTGTCCCGCACGAGCCCCGACGAGGTCGTCGGCCACATCGTCGGCCGCAAACCCGTCCCACCACCCCCGCCCGCCCCGCGCACCGGCACCCAGCCGGCCCTCGTGCTCGACGGCGTCGTCGGTGAACGCGTCGGCCCGGTCTCCCTCACCGTCCGCCGCGGCGAGGTCGTCGGCCTCGTCGGCCTCGCGGGCGCCGGGCACGTCGAGACCGGTCGTACGATCCTCGGTGACTCCCGTTGCTACGCAGGCCGTCTGGAACTCGACGGGAAACCCTACCGACCGACCGACGTCCCCACCGCCGTCCGCCGCGGGCTGGGCCTGGTCACGAGCGACCGGGCCGCCGAGGGGCTGGCCATGGGGCTCACCTGCACCGAGAACCTGCTGCCCAACCCGGCGCTGCAGGGCCAGAAGCCCTGGACGTGGCGACGCCACGGCGTCGAACGGGCCCGGGCGGCCGACCTCGTGCGGACGTTCGGCGTCCGCCCCGCCGACCCCGACCTGCCCGTCGGCGGCCTGTCCGGCGGCAACCAGCAGAAGGTCATCCTGGGCCGCTGGCTGTCCACCGACGCCTCCGTCCTCGTGCTCGAGGAACCCACCGCCGGCGTCGACGTCGGCGCCAAGCACGAGATCTACACCCTGCTCGACGCGGCCCTGGAACGCGGACTGGCCGTGCTGCTCATCTCCACCGACTTCGAGGAGGTCGCCACCGTGTGCCACCGCGCACTCGTGTTCCGGGACGGCGAGATCGTCCGTGAGATCACCGCGAACGACCTGAGCGTGACCACCCTGGTCGCCCTGGCCTCGGGAGCCGCCGCGTGACCGGCCCCGTGACCGGACGGGCGAACCGCCGCAGCGGCACCCCGCTCGTCGGGACGTGGGGGCTGCCCGTCCTCACCGTCGTCCTGTTCGTCCTCTTCGCCGTCCTGCTGCCGCAGACGTTCCCGACGGGGACGAACCTGCGGGCGATCCTGACGAACCAGTCGATCCCGGCACTGCTGGCCCTGGGCGCGACGATCCCCATCGTCACCGGACGGTTCGACCTGTCGATCGGGTACGGCATCGGGCTGGCGCACGTCGTGACGATGTGGCTGCTCGTCAACACCGGGCTCGCCTGGCCGCTGGTGATCCTCCTCGTGGTGGCCGGCGGCTGCGTCGTCGGCCTCGTCAACGGCCTGCTCGTCGAGGCCGCTCAGATCGACAGCTTCATCGCCACCCTCGGCACGGGCAGCGTCCTGTACGCGCTCACCGGCTGGATCACCGGGGGCGGACGCATCGTCCCCGGGGCGCAGGGCCTGCCGCCGGCGTTCACCGACCTCACGAACTCCACCCTGGCCGGGCTGCCCATCACCTTCAGCTACGTCGTGGTCCTCGGGATCCTGCTGTGGCTCGCCCTGGAACACCTGCCCATCGGCCGGTTCCTCTACGTCGTGGGCGCCAACCCCCGGGCGGCGCAGCTCGTCGGCATCCGCAGCAGCCGAACGGTCGTCCTGGCCTTCCTCGGGTCCGCGGTCGTCACCGCGGTCGCGGGGGTGCTGCTCGCCGCGCAGCAGCAGATCGGCGACCCGAGCGCCGGGCAGTCCTACCTGCTGCCCGCGTTCGTGGGGGCGCTGCTCGGCTCGACGACCATCAAACCGGGCCGCGCGAACTCCGTCGGCACGCTCGTGGCCGTCGCCGTCCTCGCCGTCGGCCTGTCCGGGTTGCAGCAGCTCGGCGCCGCGTTCTGGACCACCCCCCTCTTCAACGGGCTCACCCTGCTGGCCGCCGTCGGGCTGGCGGGTTTCGCGGCCCGCCGCCGCCAGCGCGCCGGCGCCGCGGCCGGGGCGGCGGGCCGGTCCTCCACGCCCGCCCCCGGACCGCCCACCCCCGAGGCGCCCGCTCCCGACCCGCAGCACTCCTGACCCGCTCCCCCTCGAACCCTGGAGACGACATGCGCACCACCCGATCCACCCTGCGCCTGGCCACCGTCGGGGCCCTCACGGTGACGTTGGCCCTGGCCGGCTGCTCGCGCGGGTCCCAGCAGGCGAGTTCCGGCGACCCCACGGCCACCGGGCAGGGGTCCTGCCCGGACGTCGTGGCGACCGCGAAGCAGGCCGTCCAGGCCGCCTCGGCGACCGACGCCCCGTGGACCGGACCGACTACGGGACCCGCTGCCGCACAGGGCAAGGAGATCGCGTTCGTCGCCCAGACCCTGACGAACCCCGGGGTGGCCGGGGTGGCCAAGGGCGTCCAGGAGGCCGCCGCGAAGATCGGCTGGACCGTCCGGGTCCTGGACGGCCAGGGCGATCAGGCGGGCATCCAGAACGCGTTCGGCCAGGCCCTGGCGCTGAACCCCGCCGGCATCGTCATCGGCGGTTTCGACCCCAAGACGACGTCGTCGCAGCTGGCGCAGGCCAAGGCGGCCGGGATCCCCGTCATCGGCTGGCACGCCGTCGGCGACCCCGGCCCCAGCACCGACCCCGAACTGTTCACCAACGTCACGACGAAGGTCGACGACGTGGCGAAGATCAGCGCGCAGTACATCATCGCCCAGTCCAACGGCACCGCGGGCGTCGTCGTCTTCACCGACGACTCGATCCCGTTCGCGGCCGGCAAGGCGAAGTCGATCGAGACCGACCTCGCCGAGTGCAGCAGCGTCAAGGTGCTGAACAAGTCCAACATCCCGATCCCGGACGCGGGGACCCGCACCCCGCAGGAGTTCTCCTCCCTGGCCTCCCGGCTCGGCGACTCCTGGACGTACTCCGTCGCCATCAACGACCTCTACTTCGACAACGCGGCGACCCCGCTGCGCGCCGCCGGCAAGCAGGGCGGCGGCGCGCCCTACAACGTCGGGGCGGGCGACGGGTCCGAGGCCGCCTTCCAGCGCATCGCGAGCAAGCAGTTCCAGGCCGCGACGATCCCCGAACCCCTCAACCAGGAGGGCTGGCAGATCGTCGACGAGTTCAACCGCGCGTTCGCCGGTCAGCCCGACAGCGGGTACGTCCCGGCCGTGCACATCACGGACGCCGACAACGTGGGCACCTCGACGTCGTGGGACCCTGCGGGGTACCGCGAGGCGTACGCCAAGGTCTGGGGCCGCTGACCGGCCCGCCGATCGAGATCGAGGAGCACCGTGATCCACCCCCTGTTCGACGTCAGCGGCTCACGGGCCCTGGTCACCGGGTCCAGCCGCGGGATCGGCCACGCGCTGGCCACCGGACTGCTGGAGGCCGGCTGCACCGTCGTCCTCAACGGCCGTGACCCCGCGCGGCTCGAGGAGGCCCGCGCGGGTCTGGCCGAGCGGTTCGGCGACCTCGTCCGCGCCGTCGCCTTCGACGCGACGGACGCCGACTCGGTCCGCGACGGCGTGGCCCGGATCGAGGGCGAGGTCGGCCCGCTGGACGTCCTGGTCAACAACACCGGCGCCCAGCACCGCGCGCCGTTCCTGGACTTCCCGGACGAGGCGTGGCACCGGCTCCTCGCGACGAACCTCACGAGCGCCTTCCTCGTGGGCCGGGAGGTGGGCCGGGCCATGGCCTCCCGCGGCCGCGGGAAGATCGTCAACGTCGCCTCGCTGCAGAGCGAGGTGACGCGGCCCGGCATCACGCCCTACGCCGCCACCAAGGGCGGGTTGAAGATGCTCACCAAGGGCATGTGCGCCGACCTCGCCCCGCACGGGCTGTGCGTCAACGCGATCGGGCCCGGGTACTTCGACACCGAGCTCACCTCGGCCCTCGTGGCGGACGAGGAGTTCAGCGCGTGGGTGCGGGGCCGGACCCCCGCGGGCCGGTGGGGGGACGTGCGGGACCTCGTGGGGACGCTGCTGTTCCTCGTGAGCCCCGCGTCGGACTTCGTGAACGGACAGGTCGTCTACGTGGACGGGGGCATGACGTGCGTGCTGTGATCGCCTACGGCAAGGGTGACGTCCGGGTCGAGGCGCTCGAGCTCCCCCGCCCGGGTCCGGGGCAGGTCGCGGTGCGGATCGCGTACGGCGGGATCTGCGGGTCGGACCTGCACTACGTCCACCGCGGCGGTGTCGGGGACTACTCGATCCGCGAACCCCTCACGCTCGGGCACGAGGTCTCCGGCACGGTCGCCGAGCTCGGCGAGGGCGTCGACGGTCCGCCCGTGGGCACGCCCGTCACGGTGCACCCCGCGACCCCGTGCGGGGAGTGCGCGCAGTGCCGTGCGGGCCGCCCGAACACCTGCCCCAGCACGCGCTACCTCGGCAGCGCGGCCCACCTGCCGCACGTGCAGGGCGGGTTCGCCGACGTCCTCGTGGTGCGGGCCGCGCAGCTCGTGGAACTGCCCGCCGGGTTGGCCCTGGACCGGGCGGCCCTCGCCGAACCCCTCGCCGTGGCGCTGCACGCCCTCTCGCGCGCCGGGGACGTCCGCGGGCGCCGCGTGCTCGTCACCGGCGCTGGACCCATCGGCGTCCTCGTCGCCGCCGCCGCCCGGCACGCCGGGGCGGCGGAGGTCGTCGTGAGCGACCTCGTCCCGCAGGCCCTGGAGGTGGCGCGCCGGTGCGGGGCCACCTCGACGGTGCCGGCCGGTGACCAGGCCGGTGGGCTGGACGCGGGCGACCCGCTCGACGTCGACGTCGCGGTCGAGGCCTCCGGGGCCCCGCAGGCGCTCGGCACGTGCGTCCGCCACGTCGTGCGGGGCGGGATCGTCGTGCAGGTGGGGCTGCTGCCCCCCGGCGACGTCCCGGCGCCGGGGAACCTCCTCGTCACCAAGGAGGTCGACCTGCGCGGCGCGTTCCGGTTCGCCGACGAGATCCGCACGGCCGTCGACCTGCTGGCCGGCGGGTTGCCCGTCGACGCCGTGCTGACCCACCGGGTCCCCGTGGCCGAGGCCGTCCCGGCCTTCGACCTCGCCGGCGACCGGACGGTGGCGAGCAAGGTGCTGCTCGACTTCACCGGTGACGTCACAGGTGGTACAGCCGACTGAGGCTCACCGCCTCCGCCGGTGCGGAGGTCACGGGTTCGCCGTCCATCGTCACGAGACCGGTGGGCGCGACCCGGACCTGGGCCAGCCGGGAGTTGCGCACCATCGAGGTCAGTCCGATCCCCCGGGTTCCGCGGACGCCCACGCGGCGGCGACGCGTCGTCATGCTGTCGTTGCCGTCGGCGGCCGCGGCCTGGGACGTGAACGCCACCGACAGGTCGGCCGCGGTGGCGCCGTGGGCCCCGAACTGGGGGCCGTAGACGAGCGGTTGCGCGCGGTCGATGGCCGCGTTCGGGTCGCCCGTGACGCCCCAGGCCGGGAAACCCGCCTTGAGGACGAGGTCGGGTTTGGCGCCGAACCACTCCGGTCGCCACAGCACGACGTCGGCGAGCTTGCCGACCTCGAGGGTTCCGACCTCGTGCGACAACCCGTGCGCGATGGCCGGGTTCACCGTCAGCTTGGCGACGTAGCGCAGGGCCCGCTCGTTGTCGTGCAGCGGGTCCTCCGCACCGAGTTCGGCCTTCATCTTCCCGGCCATCGCGAACGTGCGCCGGACGGTCTCCCCCGCCCGCCCCATGCCCTGGGCGTCGGAGGAGGTGATGGGGATGACGCCGAGGTCGTGCAGGACGTCCTCGGCCCCCATCGTCCCGGCACGGATGCGGTCGCGGGCCAGCGCCGCGTCGCCGGGCAGGTCCTCCTTGAGCCCGTGGGCGGCGATGATCATGTGGTAGTGCTCGGCGACCGCGTCGCGGCCGAACGGCAGGGTCGGGTTCGTCGAGGACCCGATGACGTTGGGTTCCCCCGCCATGCGCAGGACGTTCGGCACGTGGCCGCCGCCGCAGCCCTCGATGTGGAACGCGTGGATCGTCCGGCCGGCCAGGACGGCGAGGGTGTCCTCGACCGACAGCGCCTCGTTGATGCCGTCGGTGTGCAGCGCGACCTGGACGTCGTGCTCCTCCGCCACCGTGAGCGCGGTGTCGAGAGCGCGGGCGTGGGCCCCCATGTCCTCGTGGACCTTGAACCCGCAGGCCCCGCCCTCGACGAGGGCCTCGACCGAGGAACCCGGGTCGCTGGCCGAACCCCGACCGAGGAAACCGATGTTCACGGGCCAGGCGTCGAACGCGTTGAACGCGTGCCGCAGCGCCCACGGCGAGTTCACGCCCACACCCCAGACGGGGCCGAACTCCTGGCCGATGATCGTCGTCACCCCCGAGGCCAGCGAGGCCTCCATGATCCGGGGGGACAACAGGTGCACGTGGGTGTCGATGGCGCCCGCCGTGGCGATGAGGCCCTCACCGGAGACGATCGTCGTGCCGGTCCCCACGACGACGTCCACGTCGTGCAGGGTGTCGGGGTTCCCGGCCCTGCCGATGCCCGAGATGCGGCCCTCGCGGATCCCGATGGACACCTTGCGGATCCCCTGGACGGCGTCGAGGACGACGACGTTGGAGATGACGACGTCGCACGTGTCCCGGACCCGGGCGGCCTTGAGGTGCAACCCGTCGCGCGCGGTCTTGCCGAAACCCGCGAGGAACTCCTCCCCCGGGGCCTGCGCGTCGTGCTCGACCTGGACGACCAACCCCGTGTCGCCCAGGCGGATCCGGTCCCCCGCACGCGGTCCGTAGGTGGCCGCGTAGTCCCTGCCGGACAGGCTCACCGTGAACCCCCTCCGTCGTGGCCGGCGTCGAGGTACCCGCAGGCGCGGGCCCGTTCCAGCGCCTGCTCGAACGCCCCGGGTGCGTCGAGCGGTCCGTCGACCAGGCCGGCGAACCCGATGGCGACGCGGTCGCCCCCGAGGGGCGTGAGGTCCACGTCGTGGGTCTGGCCCGGGTCCCAGCGCACCGTCCCGCCCGCGTCGATCGCGGCGCGGCGGCCGTAGGCGGCGGCCCGGTCGAACGCCAGGCGGGGGTTCACCTCGAAGAAGTGGAAGTGCGAGGTGACGCTGATCGGCACCGTCGAGGTGTTCGTCACCGACAACGTCACGAGGTCGGCGAACTCCAGCGGCGTCTGCGGTCCCGGCAGGACGGCGCCGGGGGCGTCGTCGCCCTGGGACCCTCCCCCGAACGGGTCGGTGACGACGACGAGCCGCGTCCCGTCGTCGAACACGGCCTCGACCTCGACCTGACCGACGACGTCCGGAACTCCGGGCAGCACGTCCTGCACACCGAGGACGGACCGGCCGGCGGCCATGGCCTCGGCCAGGCGCCGGCCGTCCCGGGCGGCCTCGCAGACGGTGTCGGCGACGAGGGCCGTCGCCTCGGGGACGTTGAGCCGCAGTCCGCGCGCTCGGCGGGCGCGGGCGAGCTCGGCCACGGTGAAGATCAGCAGGCGGTCCCGCTCGCTCGGGGTCAGGCGCATGGCGCGGAGAGTAGCCCGCGGCGCAGGCCGCGGAAGACGTCACACGACGGAAACACGGGCGGAACGGATTCGACATCCACGAACCGCACCATAACCGACACGGTTTCGGTTAGGCTCCGGTCGTGCAACGGAGCACCTCACCCAGGAGGACCTCGTGATGGACCCTGTGATCAAGGCTGGAACGACCGCACCACCCGCTCCCCCGGCACGCTCCGACGACCAGCTCAAGGGGTCCCTCGGCGCCACCGGGATCACCGCCATGGTGGTCGCGGCCGCCGCCCCCCTCACGGTCATGACGGGCATCGCCCCCCTGGCCATCGCCATCGGCGGGATCGGCGCCCCCGCGGGCTACCTCGCCGCCATGGTCGTCCTGGCGGTCTTCGCCGTGGGTTTCACGACGATGACCCGCGTCACCGGCGGCGCCGGGGCCTTCTACTCCTACATCACGCTCGGCCTGGGCCGGAGTGTCGGCGCCGCAGCAGGACTCGTCGCGATCATGTCGTACAACGCCCTGCAGATCGGCGTGTACGGCCTGCTCGGCCTGCAGTTCCAGGCCACCGTCGCCCGCCTCACCGGACTGACCCTGCCGTGGTGGCTGTACGCCGTCGTCGCCGTCGTCGCCGTGTGGGCGCTCGGCCGGCGCGGCATCGACGTCGGCGCGAAGCTGCTCGGGGTCCTGCTCACGGCCGAGACGCTCGTCCTGGCGGTCCTCGTCGTGGGGGTCGTCGTCCACGGCGGTGCGAACGGCCTGCACCTGACGACGTTCAGCCCCGCCGCGCTCACCGACCCCGGCCTCGTCGGCATCCTCGGGTTCTGCTTCGCGGCCTTCGCCGGGTTCGAGTCGACCGCGCTCTACCGGCGCGAGGCGCGCACCCCCGAACGCTCGATCCCCCGCGCCACCTTCGGCGCCGTCGCCTTCCTCGGCCTGTTCTACGGCCTCGTCGTGTGGGCCGTCGTCCAGGCCCTGGGCGACGCCGACGCCCGCGCCGCCGCGGGCGCGAACCCCGTCGCGCTCTTCAGCGCGGTGATGGACCGCTACGTCGGGACCTGGGCCACCGACGTCATGGCCGTGCTCGTGCTCACGAGCGTCCTGGCCGCACAGCTCGCCTTCCACAACGCGATCAACCGCTACTCCTTCACCCTGGCCCGCGACGGGCTGATGCCCGCGCCGCTCGCGCACGCCCACCCGCGCTACGCCTCGCCCGCGCGCGCCGGTGCCGCGCAGAGCGTGCTGGCGGCCGTCGTCGTGGTCGGCGCCGCGCTGCTGCACGCCGACCCCTACCGCCAGCTCGTCATCTGGGTGAACACCCCCGGCGCGATCGGCGTCATGCTCCTGCAGACCCTCACGAGCATCGCCGTCGTCGCCTACCTGCGTCGTCGTCCCGACGTCAGCGGCCTCGTGAAGTGGGTCTCGGTCCTCGCCTCCGTCCTGCTCGCCGTGGCCACGGGTCTCCTGGTCCGCTACGTCGCGCTGCTGACGGGAGCCTCGACCGGCACCAACGTGGTCCTCGTGGCCATCGTCCCGGGGGCCCTGCTGCTCGGGATCGTGCTCGCGCAGCTGCTGCGCGCGCGCCGACCCGACCTGTACGTCCGCATCGGAGGAGAGTCGTGACCCACCACACCCCGGACCCACGGCTGATCGTCGTCGCCGACACCGTCCACACGCTGGACCCCGCCCGTCCGCACGCCCAGGCCGTCGCGGTCACCGACGGCACGATCACCGCCGTCGGCGACCGCGCCGACGTCGCCGGCTGGCGCGGGAAGGACACCGAGGTGGTCGACCTCGGCGGCGCCACCGTCACCCCGGGCCTCGTCGACGGCCACGTCCACCCCGTCATGGGGCTCGTGCTCACCGCGGGCGTCGACCTCACCGGCGTGCGCACCCGCGGAGAACTCGTCGAGGCGCTGCGCGCGGGCGTCGGGGACGTGCGCGGGGGTGAGTGGGTTCGCGGCTGGGGCCTGGACCCCAACGCCTTCGAGGGCGCGCCCATCACCCACGAACCCCTCGTCACCGCCCTGGGCCCCGACGCGCTCGTGCACATCACCCTCTTCGACGCCCACTCCGCGCTCGTCTCCCCCCGCGCCCTGGAGCGCGCCGGGATCACCGGGCCCCGGGAGTTCCGCTCCGGCGCCCGCGTCGTCGTCGCGCACGACGACGCGGGAGGCCGCCCGACGGGCCACCTCCTGGAACTCGAGGCCATGGACCTCGTCGGGGACCTGCTGCCGCCCGAGGCTCCCGCCGACCGGCGGCGCCGCTTCCGCGACCTGCTGCAGTCGATGGCGGCGACGGGTCTGGTCGGTGCGAACGCGATGGACTTCGAGGGCGGCTCCGCCGACCTCGTGGTCGCCGTCGCGGACGAGGAGGCCGGGTTGCCGATCCGCCTGCGGTTCGCGCCGTTCGTCATGCCGCACCACGGCCACGACCACCTCGAGCACGTGGTGGACCTGCAGCGCAGCGCCGGACGCCGCTGGTCGGTCGACGGCGCGAAGTTCATGATCGACGGGACGATCGACGGCGGGACGGCCTGGCTCGCGGAGGCCGACGCGCACGGGGAGTCCACGGCGCCGTTCTGGCCCGAACCCGCCCGGTACACCGAGGCCCTGCGGTTCCTCGCCGCGCACGGCGTGCCGACCGTCACCCACGCGATCGGCGACGCCGGCATCCGGCACGTCCTGGCGTCCGTGGCGGGGCTCGACGAGCGCCCCCGTGTCCCGCACCGGGTCGAGCACATCGAGACCCTCCCCGACGACCTCGTCGCGGAGTTCGCCCGGCTCGACGTGACGGCGAGCATGCAACCGACGCACTGCACGCACTTCACCCGGGCCGACCACAGCGACAACTGGTCCCAGCGCCTCGGCGAGGTGCGGGCCGACCGCGCCTTCCGCACCCGCGACCTGCGGGACGCCGGCGCCCGGCTCGCCCTCGGCTCGGACTGGCCGATCGCCCCGTTCGACCCCCGCGCGACCATGGCCGACGCCCGGTTGCGCCGCACCGCCGGCCGGCGGGAGGAGGAACCGGTCCTGCCCGGGCAGGCCCTCACCGCGCTCATGGCCCTGGAGGGGTACACGACGCACGCCGCCCACGCCGCCGGGCTGGGCGACCGGGCCGGTACGGTGCGGGCGGGCGCTCGGGCCGACCTCGTCGCCTTCGGCCTGGACCCGCTGAGCGCCGATCCCGACGAGTTCGCCCAGTCCCCCGTCCACCTCACCGTGGTCGACGGTGCCGTCGTCCACCGTTCCTGACCGACCTGTGCCCGACCGGAGGTCCCACCCATGACGAACCCGACGCGCGCCATGCCCGCCGAGTGGGCGCCGCACCAGCGCACCTGGATGGCGTTCCCGACCCCGAACCCCACGTTCGGGGAGGCGGGCGGACCCGACCTCGCCCGCGCCCGCCGCGCGTGGGGCGCCGTGGCGAACGCCGTCGCGGCGCACGAACCCGTGACCGTCCTGGTGAACCCCGGGGACCGCGCGGCCGCCCGGGACCTGCTCGACGCGCACGTCGACCTCGCCGAGGTCCCCCTCGACGACGCGTGGCTGCGCGACTCCGGCCCCACGTTCGCCACCGAGGGCGGTTCGCCCGTCGCGGTGGACTGGCGCTTCAACGGCTGGGGCGCCCAGGCCTGGGCCCGCTGGGAGCACGACGCCCGCGCGGCCCGCGCCGTGGCCGAGCTCACGGGCACCGCCGTCAGCGCGTCGGACCTCACCCAGGAGGGCGGGGCGTTCCACGTCGACGGGCACGGCACGGTGCTGCTCACCGACACCGTGCAGCTCGACCCGTTCCGCAACCCCGGCTGGACCCGCGAACGCGTCGAGGCGGAGGTGCACCGGCAACTCGGCACGACGACGGCGATCTGGTTGCCGCGCGGCCTGACCGCCGACTACGGCGAGTTCGGGACCCGCGGCCACGTCGACATCGTCGCCGCCTTCACCAGTTCCGGACGCGTCGTCGTGCACACCCAGCCCGACCCCGGGCACCCCGACCACGAGGTGAGCAACGAGGTCCTGGACCTGCTGCGGTCGGCGACCGACGCGCGGGGCGAACGCCTCGAGGTGCTCGAACTGCTCGCCCCGGAGACGGCGGAGGTCGACGGCGAACTCGTCGACCACTCCTACGTCAACCACTACGTCGCGAACTCCGTCGTCGTCGCCTGCGCGTTCGACGACCCGCGCGACGCCGCCGCCCGCGCCGTCCTGGAGCAGGCCTACCCCGGCCGGACCGTCGTCGCGGTCGACGCGCGCGACGTGTTCGCCTTCGGCGGCGGCATCCACTGCATCACCCAGCAGCAACCCGCCTGAACCACCGGAGATCCCCATGGCCCGCCCCAGCACCCCGCTCCTGTCCCGCGAGCAGATCCTGCGCGCCGCACTGGACCTGCTCGACACGACGGGGGAACTGGGGTTGCCCAAGCTCGCCCGCCGCCTCGACGTCGGCACCTCCTCGCTGTACCACCACTTCAAGGGCGGACGGGAGGAACTCGTCGAGGGGCTGCGGGGCCTGCTCACCGAGGACTCGATGCCGACCGTGGTCCTCGCGGGTGAGGGCTGGCAGGACTTCACGCGCCGCTGGGCGCGACGCTACCGGGAGGCGTTCGTCGCCCACCCCGCCGCGGTCCCGCTGATGACGGCGCAGACCGTCTCGCACCCCTCGACGCTCGCCAGCTACGAGATGCTCGCGCAGGTCCTGCACGACGCCGGTTTCGACGACGAGGAACTCCTGCACGCCGTGACCGTCCTGGACAACTTCGTCCTCGGGTCGGCCCTCGACGCCAGTGCCCCCGTGGAGGTCTGGGCGGACTCCGGACGCGCCGACTCGCCGCTGTCCCGGGCGATCCGGGCCACGAAGGCGCAACCCGGTGACCGCTCGGAGCGGGCGTTCCACCTGGGCCTGGAGAGCCTGCTCACCGGCCTGGAACGCCTGCGGGACGACCAGGGCTGAGGACGACCCGTCAGCGGACGGGCGGCAGTCCCCGCGGCAGCCGCTCCGGCCCGGCCTCCGGCGGCCGGGGACGGTCGTGCGAGTGCAGGCGGAACGCGAGCATGGCCACGTCGTCCTCGTGCTCGCCCGGAACCAGCCGCGCCAGCACCCCGTCGAGGAGGTCCTCGAGCGGTTCGGCCGCCAGGTCGGCCACCACCGACCGCAACAGGGCGAGACGCTCCTCCAGGGACGTGTCCCGCCGTTCGATGAGGCCGTCCGTGTAGGCCAGGACCGTGCAGCCGCGTTCCAGGACCGCGACGTGGTCGCTGCGGGTGGCCGCCGGGTCGATGCCCAGGAGGAGTTCGGCCGACCCCGAGTCCAGGCTGTGGACCGCCCCGTCGGGGGTGACGACGAGCGGGTCGAGGTGACCGGCGCTCGACCAGCGGACGTGGGTGCGCTCCCCCGACGCCTCCAGGCGCGCCACCACGGCGGTCGCGGTCGTCCCGACGTCGAGGCCCTGCATGGCCGCGTCCAGACCGGACAGCACCCGGGCGGGCGACTCCCCCGTGCTGTAGGCGATGCCGCGCAGCAGGGACCGGACCTGGCTCATGGCCGCGGCGGCGTCGATGTCGTGCCCCATGACGTCCCCGATGACGAGGACGGTCGCGCCGTCGGGGGTGAGGAACGCGTCGTACCAGTCACCGCCGACGCGCGCGGCCCGGGCCGCCGGCCGGTACCGCACCGCGACCTGCACGTGGTCCGGCTGGACGGGCGGGGTGAGGATGCTGCGCTGCAACCCCTCCGCGACGCGGTGCTGCTGGGAGTACAGCCGCGCGTTGTCGAGGGCCAGGCCGGCCCGGTCCCCCACCTCCGTCGCGAGCAGCAGGTCCTCGGAGGAGAGCCGGTCGGAGGCCCGGTCGTGGAACAGGCTGATGAGCCCGACGGTGCGGCCACGGGCGCGCACCGGCAGGCACTCGAACGCCTCCGGAGCCAGGCGCCGCAGCAGGTCCCGCGCCGGGCCCGTCGTCGTCAACTGCGCGGCGATCGCCTCGGTCGCCCCCGAGGCCAGTCCCGTCGGCTGGCCCGTGCGCCAGACCCGGAACAGGTAGGAGTTCGACGACAGCGCCTGCAGCCGGGCCGCCCGGTACTCCTGGACGAGAGACCGGCGCGCCGGGTCGGTGTGCTGGCAGCCGAGGTCGCGCAGACCACCGTCGTCGTCGACGAGCGTGACGAGGCACCAGTCCCCCAGCGCCGGCACGAGGTGCTGCGCCAGCCGCGCGTAGGCCTCCTCCACGTCCAGCGTCGAGGAGAGGTCCTCGCTGACGCGGACGATGAGGCGCAGCCGTTCGGCGGCCGCGGCGGTCGCCGCGTGGGCGGCCTCGAGCGCCCGCTGCGCCCGCAGCCGTTCGGTGACGTCGAGGAAGGAGACGGACACCCCGTCCGGGTCCGCCCACGCCCGCACCTCGAACCAGGCGTCGAGGGGGGCCGGGTAGTACGCCTCGAACGTGACGGCGGCACCCGTGCGCGCCACCTCGCGGAAGCGCCGGTCGAACTCCGACCCGACGGCCTCGGGGAACAGCTCCCACACGTTGCCGCCCAGCAGGTCCGCCCGCGAACGACCGAGCAACCGCTCGGCCTCGCCGTTGACGTACGTGAAGCGGAACTCGCGGTCCAGGGAGTAGAAGGCCGACGCCATCGACTCCAGGACCCGGGCGATGCGCGCGTCCTCGTCGCGGACCGCCGTCGTGTCGTAGGCCGCCCCCAGCACGCGGGCCGCGCGTCCGTTCTCGTCCGCGAGGGTCTGCCCGCGGGCGCGGACCCAGCGCGTGCTCCCGTCGGGGCGCACGACGCGGTACTCGGCCTCGTAGGGCCCGACCGTGTCGATCGACTCCTGCAGCGCGCGGCCCACCCGGGCGCGGTCGTCCGGGTGGACGCGGTCGTTGAAGGCCTCGATGGTGCGGCCGAAGTCGTCGGCGGCGTAGCCGAACATCGCCAGCAGGTTCTCGTCCCACACCAGGCTGCCGGTGCCGAGGTCCCAGTCGAAGGTGCCCACGCCGCCCGCGCTGACGGCGAGCTGCCACCGCACCCGCACGGCCTCGAGGTCGACCGACAGGGCCGAGAGCTCCAGCTCGGTGACGGCCGAGGCGGCCAGGGCGGTGAGCAGCGAGACGTCCGAGCCGGCCCAGTCGCGCACGTCGGGTCCGAAGACGCACAGCGCCCCCACGATGTGGCCGTCCTGGCCCCGCAGGGGCACGCCGAGGTAGGCGCGGACGGCGCCGCTGGTGACGGGCGGCAACCCGCTCACGCGGTCGTCGACGCGGGCGTCGGAGACGACGAGAGGCGCCTCGGACGTGGCCGTCACGGCAAACAGCGAGTCCGCGAGCGGTGTGACCTCCCCCGCCGCGTCGCTGGCGGGCCCGACGGCCGCGGAGATGGTCTGGACGTCGGACAGCAGCGAGACCTGGGCCGCGGGGGCACCGAGCAGCCGGGCGGCGAGCTGGGCGAGGCGGTCGAGGGCGGGGTTGTTGCTGGCGGTCACGAGGCGGCGGGCGGACTGCACGCGGTCGGTGTCGCCGGCGAACGCGGCCGCAGCGGCGGCGACCGGTGGCGGGCGGTCCATGGCGTTGGGCTCCTCGGACGACCGGACGGTTGGACGGGTGGAGCGGTCGCCGGCTTCTCCAGCGTCTCCGAGTGTGACACGCCGGGCCGGTCCCGACCCCCGCAACCGCAGGTGGGGCAGCATCCTCGGGTGATCGCGAACGTCCGCAGAACCCGGTTCCGACGGGCCCGGGCCGGGCTCCTGGCGGCGGGGTCCTGCCTCGCCCTCGTCGGGTGCGCACCCGGGGCCGCACCGGACGCGGCACCGGCCGCTCCGGGTCAGACGGCCCTGGCGCAGCTCGCGACGCTGGAGGTGAAGGGCCGCGCACCGCGCACGGGGTACGCCCGGGCGCAGTTCGGGGACGGCTGGGTCGACACCGACCGCAACGGCTGCAGCACCCGTGACGACGTCCTGGCCCGCGACCTGCAGGACGTGGCGGTCCGCCCGGGCACGCACGGCTGCGTGGTGGCCAGCGGGGAGCTCCTGGACCCCTACAGCGGGACGCGCATCGACTTCGTCCGCGGTCCGGCCACGAGCGAGGAGGTGCAGATCGACCACGTGGTGGCGTTGTCCAACGCCTGGCAGACGGGTGCCGCCCGGTGGGACGCGCAGCAGCGCAAGGCCTTCGCGAACGACCCGCTGGAACTGCTCGCCGTCGACGGGTCCCTCAACGCGGCCAAGGGCGACGGGGACGCCGCGACGTGGCTGCCCCCGGACGCCGCCTACCGCTGCGCGTACGTGGCCCGCCAGGTCGCCGTGAAGGCCGTGCACGGGTTGTGGGTGACGCCGGCCGAGGAGGAGGCCGTCGCCCGGGTGCTCTCGACGTGCCCCGGCCAGCCGTCCCCCGCGCCTACGCTCCAGCGGTGACCCTCGACGCCGTGCTCGCGTTCTGCGCCCTGTGCCTGCTGCTGGAGCTGACACCGGGTCCGAACACGTTCCTCGTCCTGCGGCACAGCCTGCACGGCGCCCGGGCGGGCGTCCTGACGGCGCTGGGGTCGGCGCTGGGGGCCCTCGTGTGGGCGAGCGCGGTCGCGGTCGGGCTCGCGGCCCTGCTGGAACGGTCCGCGCAGGCCTACCAGGTGCTCAAGGTCGCCGGCGGCGCCTACCTCGTCTTCCTCGGCGTCCGGACGTTCCTCGCGCACCGGCGCACGGGCGGCGACGTCCCCCGCCTCGCGGCCGCTCCCCGGCTGCCCGCGGCGTTCCGCGCGGGGCTCGTCTCGTGCGTCCTGAACCCCAAGGTGGGGTTGTTCTTCCTCGCCGTCGTGCCGCAGTTCGTCCCGGCCGGGGCGGGCGCCCGGGGGACGCTGCTGCTCGGCGCGCTCGAGGCGGCGGTGGCGCTGGCCTACCTCACGGTCCTGTCGCAGGTCGCCTCGCGCGCGGTCGACTGGATCCGCCGCCCGCGGGTGACGCGGACGCTGGACCGGGTGAGCGCGGCCGTGCTGACGGCCTTCGGCGTCGGGACGATCGCGGGAGCGCGCTAGTGGTCTGACCGGGAAGTCCGTGGCCACAGGCGCGTCCTGAGTGCGTGCATCGCAAGGCGTGGGAGCGATGGGCTGGCAGCGTCACCTCGAGCGACCGCAACGCAGCGAGGTGCGTGCTCAGGGCGCGAAGGGGGGCACGAACTTCCCGGTCAGACCACTAGTTCGGTTCCCCCAGCGGGGTGCGGTGGAAGTCGCCGCCGACGAGGTCGTCGTCGTCCTGCGGGACCTCGCTGGCGAAGACCTCGGCGGCGAACCGCTCGGAGTCGTCCTGCGGGTGGTACCCGATGGCCTCGCCCTCGGCCAGGGACCACCAGCGACGGGTGTTGGCCGAAACCCCCCAGACGCAGTGCCATCCCGTGACGGCCGGGTCAACGGCGGCGGTGACGAGCCGCGCGCAGTCGTCGTAGGACATCCACGTCGACAACCCGCGCACCCCGCCGGGGTGCGGGAAGCAGGAGCCGATGCGCAGGACGACGACGTCGAGCCCGGCCCGGTCGACGAACAACCGGCACAGCGACTCCCCCGCCGTCTTGCTCCAGCCGTAGTAGCTGTCGGGCCGGAAGGGGGTGTCGGCCGCCAGCGGCGGACCCTCGGGACGGGTCGTGAGGCCCACGGCGTGGTTGCTGGAGGCGAACGCGACCTTGCCGACCCCGGCCCGGACGCACGCGTCGAGCAGGACCCAGGTGCCGTGGACGTTGGCGTGCAGCACGTCCGGCCAGGCGCGCTCCTTGCTCATCCCCGCCAGGTGCACGACGGCGTCCACCCCCGCCAGGGCCGCGTCCACGACGTCGACGTCGGTGACGGAACCGGTGACGACCTCGTCGGCGTCCACCCCGTCGGCGCTCAGGTCGAGCGCCCGGACGCGGAAACCCCCGGCCCGCAGCCGGGGGACGAGTTCGCGGCCCAGGCCGCCGGAGGCACCGGTGAGGAGCAGGAGAGGTCGTTCGTCCACGGTCTGGTCTTAGCATGGCCGGGTGGCTGAGGGAACCGGGCGACCCGGCGCGTACCGCAAGGGGATCGCGCGGCGGCAGCAGATCCTCGACCACGCCATCGACCTGTTCGCCGAACGCGGCGTGGACGGGGCCTCCCTGCGCTCGGTCGCCGACGGGATCGGGGTTTCCCACGCCGCGCTGCGGCACTACTTCAGCTCGCGGGACGAACTCCTCGTCGAGGCCTACCGCGAGCACGAACGTCGCCACTCCTCCCCGGAGGACCCCGCGGCCGGGGGTCCGGTCGCGCAGATGGCGCGCTCGGCCGACCGCAACCGCGTCGTCCCCGGCCTCGTGCAGCTCTACGCGACGCTGACGGCGGACGCGTTGCAGGAGCGGCACGCGCTGACCCGGGAGTTCGTGCAGGCGCGCTTCGCCCGCGTCCGGGCCGAACTCGCCGAGGCCGTGGCCGCGGGGCAGCGCGAGGGGCGGATCGACGCCGACCTCGACCCGGTCGACGCGGCCGCGCTCGTCATCGCGGCCTCGGACGGGTTGCAGGTGCAGTGGTTGCTCGACCCCGACGGGGTCGACGTGCGCCGGTCCCTGGAACTGCTGGAACGGCTGCTGCCCAGCCGGTCCGCCCCGGAGTGACTCAGCAGCCGCAGCTGCGGCGGACGACGAGCTCGGCCGGCAGCACCTGGCGTTCGTGCGCGCCGTCGGGGGCGGGGTCGAGGGCGCGGGCCACCGCTGCGCGGGCCATCTCGGCCACGGGCTGACGGACGGTCGTCAGCGGCGGCAGGGTGAACTCCGTCTCCTCGGTCCCGTCGAAGCTCACGACGGCGACGTCGTCGGGGACGCGCAGACCCCGCTCGTGCAGCGCCCGCAGCACCCCCACGGCCTGCAGGTCCGAACTCACGAACACCGCGCGGGGGTGGTCCGGAGGCGCGAACAGCCGGGTTCCGGCGTCGTACCCGCCGCGGCGGGAGAACTCCCCGCGCGCGATGGGACCCGGGACCTGTCCGGCGTCCCGGGCGGCGGCCCGCCACCCCTGTTCACGCAGTTCGCCGGCCTCCCCGCCGATGACGAGACCCACGGGACCGCGGTCGTGGCCGAGGAGGTGGGCCGTCCCGGCGCGGGCCCCCTCGAACGCGTCGACACCGAGGCTCGGGAACCCCGGCACCTCGAAGAACGTGTTGAGCTGCACGAGCGGGACGCCGAGGCCGGAGCGGGCGACGAGGTCCGGACGCGCCATGACGCTCGTGACGACGATCGCGTCCACGCCGCGCGCGCTGAGCGCCTCGATCCGCCGGTGCTCGGCCTCGACCTCACCGTCCGTGCTGACGAGCAGGACGTCGTAGCCGCGGGCGGCGGCGACCTCGTCGACGGCGAGCGCGAACGCGGCCCACAGCGGGTTCCCGAGGTCGGGGACGACGTGGCCGAGGAGCCGGGACGACCCGCGCCGCAACGCCTGGGCGGTCGTGTTCGGGCGGTACCCGAGGACCTCGATGGCGTCCCGCACCCGCGCCGCGGTCGCCGGGGCGACCGGGCGCGGGCCGTCGTTGACGACGTAGCTCACGACCGCCGAACTGACCCCCGCGTAGCGGGCGACGTCGGCGCGGGTGACGTTCCTGCTCACCCCGGGAGCGTACTGGCCCCCACCGCGTCGGGGGTGGTGCTCAGAGCGTCGCGGCGCTGGGGTCCCAGTCCTGCGGCAGCGGGGTCACGGGGGCGACCGTGGACGCGATCTCGACGGCCGCACCGCTCGCGGCCGCGTCCCGCACCGCGAGGAGGACGTCGAGGACGTGCGCGGCCACCGCACCGGAGGCGCGTTCGGTCCCGCCCGTGCGGATCGCGCGGGCCAGGTCCAGGACACCGGAACCCCGTCCGAACGTCGACCCGACCGCAGGCAGGGTCGTGGGCTCGTCCTGGCCGAAGCGCCACAGCGTCGAGTCACCCTCGAACGTGTTCGGGTCCGGCAGGACGATGGTGCCCTCGGTCCCGTTGATCTCCACGAACCCGTTGCGCGGCAGGGCGTGCTGGAACGAGAACGTCGACTGGGCGGACTGCCCGCCGTCGAACTCGATGAGCGCGGCGTGGTGCGTCGGCACCTCGACGGGGAAGGTCTCCCCCGCCCGGGGACCCGAGGCGATGGTCCGCGTCGCCACCGACCGCGAGGCGACGGCCTGGACGCGGCTCGCGGAGCCGAAGGCGTGGACGAGGGTCGTCACGTAGTACGGGCCCATGTCGAACAGGGGTCCGGCGCCGTGGGCGAAGAGGAAGTCCGGGTTCGGGTGCCACGCCTCCGGGCCCGGGACGTGGAACATCGTCGTCGCCGTGAGGGGCTGACCGATGTCACCGCGGGCGATGGCGCGCAGCGCGCTCTGGATCCCGGCGCCGAGGACGGTGTCGGGGGCGCAGGCCACGCGCAGGCCGAGCCGTTCGGCGTCGGCGAGCAGCGCCCGGCCGGACTCGGCGTCGAGGGCGAGGGGCTTCTCGCTCCAGACGTGCTTGCCGGCGGCGAGCACCTGGCGACCGACCTCGGCGTGCACCGCGGGGATCGTGAGGTTGACGACGATCTCGACGTCGTCGCGGGCGAGGAGTTCCTCGACGGTCCCCGACGCCTGGACGCCGAACGCCTCGGCCTGCGCCGCAGCCCGGTCGAGGGCGATGTCGGCGACGAACCGGACCTCGACGTCGGCGAACTTCGTGAGGTTCTCGAGGTACTGCGTGGAGATGTTCCCGGCGCCGATGACGCCGACCCCGACGCGGCTCACGCGTCGTTCTCCTGCAGCCACGCGAGGGAGGCGGCGATGCCCTCGAAGACATCGCCGGAGTAGGCGTCGAACTCGATGACGCGCAGCGCGTCCGGCGCCGCGGCGAGGACCGCGGGGACGCCGATCTCGCCCTGACCCGCGGGCTGCTGCAGGCTCGTGTCGGTGCTGCGGGCGCCGTCCTTGACGTGCAGGAACTTGACCCGGTCGCCCAGGGAGCGCAGGAGGGCGGGGGTGTCGGCGCCGCCGACGGTGGACCAGAACGTGTCGACCTCGAGGACGACGGCCGGTTCGAGCTGCTCGACGAAGAGTTCGAGGACGGAGCGACCCTCGACGGTGTTCTGCAGCTCCCAGTGGTGGTTGTGGTAACCGAAGTCGAGGACGTACTCGTGGGCGAGCGCGCTGAGCTCGTTGACGCGCTCGGCGAGGCGGCGCACGTCGTCGGCCGTCTGCCAGCGCTCGGAGGGCACGAACGGGTCGATGACCGTCGTGATGCCGAGGGTGTTCGCCGCCTCGAAGACCTCGCGCGGGTTCTCGGCGTCGATGACCGGCGCGTGGCCGGAGGGGGCGGTGACGCCCGCGGCGGCGAAGGCGTCCTTGTACTCGGCGGTGCGCGCGTGGAACGCGTAGGGCTCCACCTGGGTCAGACCGATCTCGGCCAGTCGCGCCACCGCGGCGGACAGGTCCTGCTGCACGGCCTCGCGCACCGAGTACAGCTGCACGGAGGGTTTCCGGGACACCTCGAGACTCCTTCGTTCCGTGGACGGGGGCCGGTTTGCGGCCGAGGGCGATGCTACACCGGAACCTTCCAGTGGAAGGTATTCGCCGGGTGGGCTCCCGGTGGTGTTCCGCGCTAGGTTGCCCGGGTCCCGGTGACCGGGCGCGCTCGTCCGACCAGGGCGGTCAACCCGTCCTGACAGGAGAGGCCGTGGACCCCGACCAGAACCTGCTCGCCGCCGTCGCCGGCCTGGCCGACACCGCCGCCGCGGACGTCTCCCCCGACGACCTGCTGCGGCGCCTGGTCGACGTCGCGGTCGCGCACCTCGGCGTCGACGGCGCCGGCGTGGTGGCCGACACCCCCACCGGACTGCGCCTGGTGCACGTGAGCGCCGACGGCCCGCTGGCCGCGGAGACCCTGCAGCAGCAGCTCGCCGAGGGGCCCTGCCAGGACGCGGCGTCGTTCGGCGAGGAGGTCGTCGTGGACGACCTGCGGGACCCCCTGCAGACCGCCTGGCCCGCCTACACCGACGCGGCCCTGTCGGCCGGCTGGGCGTCGGTCGTCGCGGTCCCCCTGGCCTGCGCCGGGCGGCTGTCCGGCGTGCTGGACGTCTACCGGCGGACTGCGGGGACGTGGCAGCAGCACGAGCTGCACTGGCTGCGCGTCCTCGCCCACCTCGCCGCCTCCTACCTCGCCCTGTCCGCGGACCGGGACGAGGCCCGGCGGGCCCGGGAGGACCTGCAGCACGCCAGCACCCACGACGCGCTCACCGGACTGCCGAACCGGGTCCTGCTCTTCGACCGCCTCGACCACGCCCTGTCCACCGCCCGACGCCGGGGCCGCGGGGTCGCCGTCCTCTTCGTGGACCTCGACCGCTTCAAGGCCGTCAACGACACCTTCGGGCACGCCGCAGGCGACGACGTCCTGCGCACGGTCGCGGCCCGGATGTCCGCGGAGGTGCGGGACGGGGACACCCTCGCCCGGCTCTCGGGCGACGAGTTCGTCGTCGTCTGCGACGACCTGCCGGCGACGGCCGTCGAGGGTCGGCACCGCGACGTCGAGGCCGTGTTGACCCGCCTGCGCCGGGCCCTCGGCCGTTCCGTGCGGATCGGGGGCGTGGACGTCGTCGTGGCCGCCAGCACCGGCGTCGCCCACGACTCGGCGGGCTCCACGGCCGAGGGGCTCCTCGCCGAGGCCGACGCGGCCATGTACCGCGTCAAGCACCCGAGCCGGAACTCACCGGCCTCCGGGAGTTCCCTGCGCGACCTGGAGCCCCTGCTCGCCCGGGCCTTGCCGGAGGGCCGTCTGCGCCTGCACCACCAGCCCATCACCGACGCCACGGGAGCCGTCCGCGCCGTGGAGGCGTTGCTGCGGTGGGAGCACCCGACCCGCGGTCTGCTGCCGGCCGCCGAGTTCGTCGACCTGGCCGAACGGTCCGGGCTGGTCGTGGCCTTCGGCCGCTGGGTCGTCGAGGAGGCCTGCCGGACGATGGCCCGGTGGCGCGCGCGGCAGGGGGGGTCGGCACCGGAGACGGTGTTCGTCAACGTCAGCGCCCGGGAACTCGCCGACCCCGACCTCGGCCACGTCCTGCACGACTGCGTGCGCCGGTTCGGCCTGGTGCCCGGCGACCTCGGCCTGGAGGTGCTCGAGAGCAGTTTCATCGACCCCCTCGTCCTGCCGGGTCTGCACGACCTGCAACGCCGCGGGCACCCGCTGTCCATCGACGACTTCGGGACGGGGTACTCCTCGCTGGCCCGGCTCGTCGACCTGCCGGTGCGGATGGCCAAGGTCGACAAGTCCCTCGTCGCCGGGATCGCCGACGACCCGCGGCGGCGGTCACTGCTCGACGCGGTCGTCACCGTCGCCGCGGGGCTCGAACTGCAGGTCGTGGCCGAGGGCGTGGAGAACGCGTCGCAGGCGGAGGCGTTGCTCGCGGCCGGGTGCGACTACCTGCAGGGGTACCACTGCGGCGCACCGGTTCCCGCCGAGGAACTCGACGTCCGTCTGGGGTGAGGGTCGCCGCGGGCGGAGTCAACCGCGAGCGTGGTGCTCCTCGGCGTACGTCGCCTGCGACGTGGGCATGCTCCGGTCGAAGGCGGGGACGTACCCCTCCGGCGAAGGACGACCGCGGAACCTCCGCCAGCTCTCCTGGAGGCTGTGACGGAGGCACGCGGCGCGAGACCGCAGCGTCGACCGCGCCCCTGAACGCCCTGACCTCATCGTCCCCTCCACCCGCAACGGCCGACCGCTCGGCGTTCCCTGAGAACTCCTGGAGTTCTGCGCCTCACGACAACAGCTCTCCCGTTCCCTTCGGACGGTACGCGCGTGGGCCCTCGGACGGAAACCCCGGCGCGCCCCTTCCACACCCGCATCCACAGCCAACGGTCCGTAAACCGTTCTGCCGCAGAGAGTTACGAGGCCATCAGCCTTCCACCACAGGGTCTGTTCGACTACACTGGAACACGTGACCCCCACCGCCCAGGACCACGCCGCCGACGCCCTCACGCGTCTCGCCGGCGCCCTGGACGACCTCCTAGCCCTTCCGACCGGAACCCTCGACCGCGACGACGTCGACCACCTCACCCGGTCGCTCTACGCCCTCGGCAACCGCCTCGACGCCGCCAAACTCCACGCTCTGCGGCGGGGTCTGGAGCTCGCGCCCGAGGATTCGGTCGTGGACCTGCTCGCCACCGCGCCGGTGAACCTGTCCCGCACCCTGGCCCGCAAGGACGTCCTCGCCGCCCGCCACACCGACCCCGACGTGCACTGGGACGGCAGGATCGGCGGCCTCGACGGGGACCGCGGTGCCCTGGCCCTCATGGGTGGGGAACTGGCGGCCGGGAACACCACTCTGGCCCACGTCCACGGTGCCGTCACCGCGTTGACGTCGGTGCCCACGCACCTGCGCCGCGGCAACATCGCGGTCAAGGTGCGCCGGGAATCAGGTGAGGAGGTGTGGACCACCCAGCACCGCGGTGAGGTGCTCGACGGGTTCTTCACGACCTCCATCGCCCCCCAACCCCTGGGCACCGCCACCGCCCTGGTCGAGGACATCCTCACCCTCTTCGACCCCGACCGCGGCGACCGGCACGTCCGCGACCTCGAACCGGACTCCGCCAGCCGGCGCACCCTCACCTTCACCCGCCGGAACGGCATGCTGCGGATGACCGTCGACCTCGACGAAGCCGCCGCCGTCGTCGTCCGCTCCGCCGTCGAAGCCGCCGCCAAACCCCTGCCGAACCTCGCGCCGCAGGGAACAGGATCGGGCAGCGGGTTGGGCGGGGAACACGACACCCGCTCCCTGGGGCAGCGCCGCCACGACGGCCTCGTCGCGTTGGTGACGACAGGGGCGCACCACCCCGCCAGCAGCGTCGACCCCGTCGTCGCGCACAAGGCGACCGTGGTGCTGCGCGCCACCCTGAACGCCGATGGTTCGGTGGAGTCCGGTACCGCGACCGCGGACACCCACGGCCCCGTCAGCGACGCCACCCTGCGCGCCGCGTCCTGCGACGGCGACGTCACCGTCGCCGTCATGGACCGCCTCGGCCGGCCCCGCTCCCTGCACACCCTGGACCGGCACGCCACCGAGGCCCAACGGTTGATCGTCGCCGAACGCGACCGCGGGTGCATCGCCCCCGGCTGCGGGGCACCGGCCTGGGCCTGCCACCTGCACCACGTCGTCCACTGGGCGGACGGCGGCCCCACCAGCGTGGACAACCTCGTCCTGCTCTGCGGGCGGGACCACAGAGCACTCCACGCGGGCAGACTGGAAGCCAGGTTCGGCGACGACGGCCTACCGGAAGCACGACGACTCCAACGGGACCTCGGCAAACTCATGACCCCAGGACCGTGGACGCGGAACGACCACCCCGCCCTGCGGCAGCAGGTCGAGGAACTCAGCCGCGCCCTCGAACGGGACGACCGGGCCGCCTGAGCCCCGCTCAGTCCAGGCCCCGCGCCGCGAGCGCCTCCCCCACCTGCTCGGCGTGGGCGACGGCGCGCACGACGGTGGGCACCAGCAGCGCGCGCGGGCTGTTGCCCAGCCCGCGGGCGGCGGCTGCTTCGCGCGACTCGGCGAGCAGCCGGCCGACGACGGGAACGCTCGTGATGGTGAGGGAGAACGCGAGACCGGCGCGCTCGGGGTCGACCCCGAACCGGCGCGCCGGGCCCAGTCCGCGCACCACCGTGTCCAGCAGGTCCGGCACGGGGGTCGTGGCCGTCACGAGCGTGGCCGACCACAGGCAGGCGACGAGACCGCCGACCACGGCCGCGGCCTCCCACGGACCCTGCAGCCAGGTCTGGACGACGACCAGCGCGAGCAGCACCCACGCCGTCCGCCGCACCTGCCCGCGCAGCAACCCCCGGCGCAGCCGGCACCCCCGCGCCAGCACCACGCACGCCCCCAGCACGACGGCCAGCACCGCCGTCGCCGTCGGGGGTGCCGCCAGCGAGCGGACCAGGCCGACGACCGTCCCCACGACGACGAGGGCGAGCAGCTTCGTCCGCGGCCGCGCGCGGTGCAGCACGGACGTACCCGGTTCGGCGGTGCCCAGCAGCGGAGGAGGACCGGTCAGACCCCGACGCCGCAGGACCCCGCGCCGTCCCCTCACGCCCACGCCCGGTAGGCCGCCACGACGTCGGCGGCCGGACCGTCGAGCCGGACCCGCCCGTCCTCGATCCACAACGCCCGGTCCGCCCGCACCGCGAGGTCGAGGTCGTGCGTCGCGACGACGACCTGGTCCACGTGATCCGGCGGGTTCCGCAGCACGTCCCCCACGCGCCGTCCCGTGCGCAGGTCGAGCAGGGTGGTCGGCTCGTCGGCGAGGACGACGGCCGGGCGGGTCGCCAGGACGGTCACCAGCGCCAGCAGCTGACGCTGCCCCGAGGACACGTCGCGCACCGACCGGTCGGCCAGCCCGCCGAGACCCGCCTCGGCGAGCAGTTCGCGGGCGCGGGCGTCCCGGTCGCGCACGTCGGTGCGGCGCAACGACAACGCGACGTCCTCCACCGCCGTCGGCATGACGAGCTGCGCGTCGGGGTCGGTGAACACGAAACCCACGCGGCGGCGCAACGCCTTGAGGTCGCGGTCGGGATCGAGCCCGTCGACGACCACCCGGCCCGTCGACGGCAGCACGAGGCCGTCGAGGAGACGCAGCAGCGTGGACTTCCCGGAGCCGTTGGGCCCCACCAGGACGGTGAACCGCTCGCTCACCTCGAGGTCCAGCGGGTGCAGCACCACGCGGTCCGGGGCGTCGACACGGACACCCTCGAGGCGGATCACCTCGGCCCGCCGTCCACCCCCGGAATGTAGCGTGCGGGGGTGAGCACCGGACTCGTCCTCCCCCGCGACCTGCCCGCCGCGGACGTCCTGCCCTTCGCCCGGCGCGCCGACGCGCTGGGCGCCACGAGCCTGTGGGTCATCGAGGACCTCGGGTTCCGCGGGGGTTTCGCGCAGGCCGCCGCCGTCCTGGCCGTCACCGAGCGCGTGCACGTCGGCCTGGGCATCGCCCCGGCCGCCGCGCGCAACCCCGTCTTCACCGCCATGGAGGCCGCGACGCTGGCCGAGCAGTTCCCCGGCCGCTTCACCCTCGGCCTCGGACACGGCGTCCCCGGCTGGATGCGGCAGGTCGGCGCCTGGGGGCGCAGCCCGCTGACGTCCTTCGGCGAGCACGTCGAGGCCGTGCGCCGCCTCCTGCACGGCGAGACGGTCACGCTGCAGGGCGACTACGTCCACCTCGACGGCGTCCGCCTCGACAGCCCACCCGCCACGCCCCCGCTCGTCGTCGCCGGCGTCCGTGGCCCGAAGTCGCTCGCCCTCGCCGGCCGGGTCGCGGACGGGACGCTGCTGGCAGAACCCGTGACCCCCGAGTACGCGCGGGCGGCGCGCGAGCAGATCGGCACCGGCCCCGAGCACCGGCTCATCGGGTACGAGCTCGCCGCCGTCGACGCCGACCCCGCCCGGGCGCGCGACGCCGTCCGGCCCGGTCTCGTCTGGGTGGGCACCGCCGACGCCGCCGCGCACGTCGCACCCTCGGCCTACGCCGACGAGCTGCAGGCGCTGCGCGACCGCACCCCGGACGCCGAGGAGTTCACGCGCGCCCTGCCCGACGAGTGGGTCGACGACCTCACCCTCGCCGGGACGGCCGAGCGGGTGCGGGCCCGCATCGGCGAGCTGCGGGCGGCCGGGCTCGACGAGGTCGTCCTCTTCCCCACCGGGGACGACCGGCTCGCGGCCCTCGACACCCTGGCCGAGGTCTTCGAGCGCTGAGGCCCACTCCCGCCGGTCACTCCCGGAGGAACACCTCGACGACGGGCACGAGCACGTCGGGGCGCACCACGGGCAGCTCGAACGTCGTCGTCCCCGCCGGCAGTCCGCCCATCCCGGTGCCGTAGGCCCGGACCGACGGGTCCGCCTCCGTGAACTGGACCTCGGAGGCGTCGTCGAGGAGCTGGGCGTACTCCACGCGTCCGGCCAGGCCCGTGACGTGCAGGTGGCGCAACGGCCAGGCGAACAGGTGCACGTACAGCCGGTTCCCCCGCTGGGTCAGGCGCGCGTCCGCCGTGGTGGTGACGCCCGCCTCCACCGGGCCCGCCCCGTGCACGGAGCGGGCGTGCAGCGCCATCCAGTCGGCGAGGGTGTCCAGCGTCCGGGCCGCCGACGGGGAGAACCGGCCCCGGGCGTTCGGGCCCACGTTGAGCAGCAGGTTGCCGCCCTTGGACACTCCGTCCACGAGCATCCGCAGGAGCAGGTCGGGAGTCTTCTCCCGCAGTTCGTCGCGGTGGTAGCCCCAGCTGCCGTTGAGCGTCTGGCACGCCTCCCAGGGGACGGGCCGTCCCTGCACCGCCATGGGTTCGACGGGCTGGTACTGCTCGGGCGTCACGAGGTCGCCGGGGACGTCGAGCCGGTCGTTGACGACGATCCCGGGCTGCAGGGCGCGCACCGTCGCCATGAGCTCCTCGCTCCCCCAGTCCTCCTTGCCCTTGCCGTTCCACGCACCGGGTTTGTGGTCGTCGTCGGCGTAGGAGAAGTCGAAGAACAGGTACGAGATGCGGCCGTAGTGCGTCAGCAGTTCCGTGACCTGGCCGTGCAGGTACTCGCGGTAGCGCGCCATGTCGCGGCCCGCGTTGAGCGCCGCGACGTCGGGGGTGTTGCGCTGCGGGTGCACGCTGTCGACGACGAAGTCCTCGTGGTGCCAGTCCAGGAGCGAGTAGTAGAACCCCACCTCCAGGCCCTCGGCGCGGAACGCCTCGACGAACGGCCCCACGAGGTCCCGTCCGTGCGGGGTGCTCGCGACGGAGTAGTCGGTGAGGGCGGAGTCCCAGAGGCAGAACCCGTCGTGGTGCTTCACCGTCAGCACCGCGTAGCGCATCCCCGCCGCCCGGGCCCGGCGTGCCCACTCCCGCGGGTCGTACAGGTCGGGGTCGAAGTGGCGCAGGTACTTCTCGTACTGCCCGGTCGTCATCTCCTCGTAGTTCTTCACCCACTCGTGCCGGGCCGCGGCCGCGTACACGCCCCAGTGGACGAAGAGACCGAACCGGGCGTCGGTGAACCAGGCGGGCACGCTGGCCTCGGCGTTCGCCCCGCTCGCGAGGGTGCTCACCCCTTCACCGCCCCGGCCACGAGGCCCTTGGCCATCCGGCCCTGGACGATGAGGAACACCACGACGACGGGCAGCGCCACGAGGGTCGACCCGGCCATGATGGCGCCCCAGTCGGTGGCCTCGTTGGCGACGTTGAACCGCGCCAGCCACAGCGGCAGGGTCGCGGAGGAGTTGTCCTTCATGACGACGAGGGCCAGCGTGTACTCGTTCCAGGACGCCAGCAGGGCGAAGATCCCCGAGGCCACGAGGCCGGGGGCCAGCAGCGGCAGGGTGATGCGCAGGAACGCGCCGGGCCGGGAGCAGCCGTCGATCATCGCGGCCTCCTCCAGGTCGGCGGGCACCCCGTCGACGAACCCCTTGAGCATCCAGATCGTGATGGGCACCGAGTGCCCGGCGTAGAGCAGGCCGAGACCGACGACGCTGTTGATGAGCCCCCAGCCGTCGAGCATCCGGTACTGCGAGATGAACAGCGCCTCGGCCGGGATCATCTGGATGACGAGCACCGTGATGACCATCGACGTGCGACCGCGGAAGCGGAACCGGGTGAGCGCGACGGCCGCGAAGAACGCGCTGAACAGGGCCACGGCGACGGCGATGACGGTCACGGTGGCGCTCACGCGCAGCGCCGACCAGAACGTGGGGTCGGACAGGATGCGGCCGTAGTTCCCGAGTTCGGCGGGCGAGGGCCAGAAGTGCGGGTCCCCCGACAGTTCGGCGCTGGACTGCAGGCTGGAGTTGACCATCCAGTAGATGGGGAACACCCACAGGACGGCGATGAGCACCGCGACGACCTGCAGGACGACCTTGCGCACGCGCTGGGCCCGGCTGCGCACGACGCGGCCGGGGACGGTCGCGGAGAGCCTCCCGACGGCGGCGACGGGAGCGGCGGCGGTGGGGGCGCTCACGCGGTCGCCCCCTGCCGGACGAGCGACCGGACGTACCCGGCCGTGAGCGCGAGGGTGATGACGAGCATGACCATGGCGACCGCCGACCCCATCCCGTAGTTCCCCTGTCCCAGACCGATCTGGTAGACGTACGTGCCCAGCAGGTTGGAGTCCTCGGCGACGCCGCCGGCGTCCTGCAGCACGGAGATCTGGGTGAACACCCTGATGTCCCAGATGATCTGCAGCAGCCCGACGAGCATGAGCACCGGGGCCACCCCGGGCACCGTGACGTAGCGGAACCGCTGGATCCCCGATGCCCCGTCGAGCTCGGCCGCCTCGAGCACCTCCGGGTCCAGCTGCGTCAGGGACGCGTAGACCATGAAGACGACGAGCGGCACCGACATCCAGACGACGATGACGCCCGCGATGACGAGCAGGGTCGTCCCCTGCAGCAGCCAGGCGTACCGGTCGAACTGGTCCAGGCCCGCGTGCACGAGCACCCAGTTCACGAGGCCGTTGCGCGTGTTGAACAGCCACTGCCAGACCGTCAGCGAGGACAGCACCGGGATGGCCCAGGCCAGGAGCATGGCGCTCTGCAGCACCACGCGGACGGCCGTGACGAGCCGCGTCATGAGGACGGCGAAGGCCACGCCGAGGAGCATCGTCAGGGCGGCGCACACCGCGCAGAAGACGATGGAGCGCGCCAGGACGACCCAGAAGACGCTGTCGGAGAACACCGCGGCGTAGTTCTTCAGCCCGACGAACTCCGGGGGCTGACCGAACTGCTGACGCAGGCCGAACTCCTGGAAGGACATGACGAGCTGGCGCACCAGCGGGTAGCCCTGCGACAGCAGCACCACCGCGAGGGCGGGCAGCCCGAGCAGCAACGGGGTCAGCCACTGCGGGCGGCGTCCCGTCCGCCGCCCGGTCGTCGCGCTGACGGCGCTCACGCGTTGAGCAGGCTCTCGACCTTGGCGTCGGTCTCCTGCGCCACCTGCTGGGGGCTCGCGCCCTGGGCCAGCTTGGTGAAGCCGTCGCGGATGACGTCGTTGTTCTCCACCACGCCCCAGCCCTCCGACTTCGGCGTCGCGACGGCGTTCTGCACGGCCTTGACCTCGACGGCGCCGAGCTCGGTGGCCTCCAGCGGACCGGCGTAGGAGCTGTTGCCCGGGACCCAGCCGCCCTCGGAGGCGAACGGCTCCATGAAGCCGGACTGGAAGACGAGCTTGAGCAGGGCCTTGGCGGCCTCCTGCTTGCGGGACATCGCGGGGATCCCGATGTTGGACCCGCCCGCGAAGACCTTCCCGACCGACCCGGGCTCCTCCCCGGGGAAGGCGAAGAAGCCGGTGTCGGGAGCCAGGGCGGGGTCGACCTTGGGGAACTGGTTGTTGAGGGCGATGAACATGCCGGCCTCGCGACGGTTGTAGGGCGCGGAGGGGTCGCGGGCCTCCTCCAGGGTCGCCGTGGCCGAGACCGTGCAGGCGTTGGCGTACAGGTTCTTGAGGTCGTCCAGGCCGGCGATGCCGTCCGGCGTCGTCAGGTCGCCCTCCCACTTCCCGCCCTTCTCCACGGCGAACTTCGCCCCGCGCGTGAAGATCCAGGCGGCGCTGACGCCGTAGTCCTTGGCCGGCAGGAAGATGCCGGAGAAGTTCGCCACCCCCTCGGGGTTGGCGTTCTTCAGGGCCACGACGGCCTCGTTGAAGGCGTCCAGGGTGGTGGGGACGGCGATCCCGGCCTTCTCCAGCAGCGACTTGCGGTAGTAGACGAGCCGGGCACCGGCGTAGAACGGGGCCGCGAAGAGCTTGCCCTCGTAGCTGCCGGCGTCCACGAGGCTGGCCAGGAGGTCCTTGCCACCCAGCTCCTCCTGCAGGTCGCTGATGTCGGTGAGCGCCCCCGCGGAGGTGAAGGTGAGCACCTGGGAGTTGCCGAACTCCACGAGGTCGGGCGTCTGGTCGGCGCTGGACAGCGTCGTCTGCAGCTTGGTGACGATGCCCGTCCAGTCCTGGATCTCGACCGTGAGCTTGGCGCCGCCGTTCTGGTCCGCCCACTGCTTCACCAGCCAGTCGACGGACGTCTGGGGCACGGAGTCGCGCATCAGCCAGATCGTCAGGTCCTTGCTGTCCGACTGCCCCCCGCCGGAGGACTCGCTCGAGCCTCCGCAGGCGGACAGGGCGGCCGACCCGGCGAGGGCGGCGCCGGCGGCGAGGGTGGTCCTACGGGTGAGTTGCACGGCAACGCCTTCCTGACGCGAGGGGAGGGAGCGGTCAGTCGACCACTCCGGGGAGCCGGGTGGCAAGAGTGTTCACAAACTCGAAACGCGCGGTTCCGGAACGGGGTCCGGCTGGTCGTCGGAGGAGAGCAGGACGTGCGGCGGAGCCTGCGCCTCGATCCCCCACCACGTGTCGCTCTGCCCCTGGTGCGGCCCGTCGAGCCCACGGAACCCGATGTGCAGGGCGGCGAGCCGCTCCAGGTGCGGCTCGAGCCGGGCCAGGAACACCTCGAAGGGGTCCGGCGCCCCGCCCCACACCCGCTCGGCGAACGCGCACGTGCGGGGGAAGAGCAGGTACTCGGCCTTCTCCCGGCTGTCCGCGAACTCCGTCCAGAGGCAGACCTGGGCGCCGAGGACCAGCTCGTGCTCGGGCCAGGCGTAGTCGTAGGTGTCCCGCAGCTCCGTGAGGTACGGACCGAAGATCCTGGGGCCCAGCGGTTCCCGGGGATCGCGGGACTGCTTGTAGTCGAGGTAGAGCGCGCCCTGGGTGGCGACGACGACCTCGTGGCCGCGCTCCAGCGCCGCGCGGGCCTCGTCCTCGGACCGCCACGCCATGACCGCGGCGTCCACCGGCAGGTCGGCGGCCAGCACCTCGTCCCAGCCGATCACCGTGCGCCCCCGCGAGGCCAGGTGGTCGCGCAGCCGGCGCGTGAACCAGTGCTGCAGCGCGTCCTCGTCGGGCAGGCCGCGCTCGGCGAGGAGCTGCTGGACCCGCGGGGAGGCCTTCCACTGCGTGCGGGGACACTCGTCGCCACCGATGTGGACGTAGCGGCTGGGGAACAGCTCGACGACCTCGTCGAGGATGGTCAGGACGGCCTCGACGGTGGCGTCCTCGAGGTTCAGGACGTCGTGCGAACGGGCCCAGCGCGTCAGGACCTCCGTCTGGACGCCCGTGACGCCCCACTCGGGGTAGGCGGCCACGGCCGCCAGCACGTGCCCCGGCACGTCGATCTCCGGCACGACGGTGACACCGCGGTCGGCGGCGTAGCGGACGAGGTCGCGGACGTCGTCCTTGGTGAAGAACCCGCCGTGCGGCCGCCCGTCGAAGACGTCGGAGAACCGGTACCCCACGAGCGTCTCGCGGCGCCAGGCGCCCACCTCGGTGAGCCGGGGGAAGGCGTCCACCTGCAGGCGCCAGCCCTGGTCGTCGGTGAGGTGCAGGTGCAGGACGTTGAGCTTGTGCAGCGCCAGCAGGTCGACGAGGTCGAACGTCCAGGCCACGCCGTGGAAGTGCCGGGAGACGTCGAGCATGACCCCGCGCCAGGCGTGCCGCGGCGCGTCCAGGACGTCGACCGGCGGGACGACCGCGGGGCCCCGCCCGGCGCGGCGGAAGGTCTGCGCGGGAAGCAGTTGTCGCAGCGTCTGCAGCGCGTACAGGGCGCCGGTGGCCGTCGTCGCGACGACCTGCACGCTCCCCTGCCCCACCCGCAGCCCGTACCCCTCGGCGAGCACGGCCCCGGCACCGCACGCGTCACCCAGCCCTGGGACCTCCTGCACCTGCCGCACGGTCAGCAGGGCCGGCTCCGGACCGGCCGGAGCGTCCTCGCGCAGCGAGAACACCGCTCCCGTCCCGGCCTCCAGCGGGCGCAGCACCGTGAGGAGGGCCGGCCACCAGGCGCGCGGGGCCACCACGTCGCCGCCCGCGCCGAGGTCCGCCCCGGGCCCGGCCGGGGCGGGTCCGGTCCAGCGGGGAGCGGGAACCACGGGAAGGGTCCCGGGGAGTGCCACAGGACCTCCAGGGGGGCGGGTTCGGCCGGGTCGACGGTGACGGGCAGAACGCGGACGGTTCGTGAGCCGTGCTGCGCTTTCCGTGACGGTAGCGTCCCCGAGCACCCAGCGGAAGACTCCCGCGGGGATTTGTCAGTCTGGTATCACTACTCCGTGAGCGACCTCGTGCCCCCGCAGTGGCGCCGGGCCATGGTGTCGGGCCGACCCCGCGCCACCGTGGTCCCGGCACAGGCCCGGGCGCACAACCGCGCCGTCCTGCTGAGCCTGCTCTTCCACGACGGTCCCGCCTCCCGCGCGGACCTCGCGCGGACGACGGGGCTCACGCGGGTCACCGTCTCCGAGATCGTCGGCGACCTCGTCGCCGAGGGCCTCGTCGCCGAACTCGGGCTGCGACCCGAGGGCCGCGTGGGCAAACCCGCGATGATGGTGGGGTTGCGTTCCAGCGAGCACTTCGTGCTCGCACTCGACCTGCAGTCCCTGCCGAGGATCCGCGCCGCCGTCCTGGACCTCGGCGGAACGGTTGTGCACCAGGAGGTGGCCGACCTCGACGGACGGACGGGGGACGCAGCGCTCGACGCCGTCGAGGACCTCGCGGCGCGGACCCTGCACGGGTCGGGCCGGACCGTCGTCGGCACCGGGGTCGCCTCCCCCGGCGTCGTGGACGCCCACGGCGTCGTGCGCGACTCCGCGAACCTCGGGTGGCGCGAGGTCCACCTCGCGCAGCGGCTGGGCGCGCGGTTGGGCACGGGCGTGCACGTGGCCAACGACGCCGACGCGGCCGCGCTGGCGGAGTTCACCTACGCCGACGCGTCGACGTCGGGTTTCCTGCTCGTCGCGATCGGCCAGGGCGTCGGCGCCGGTCTCGTGCTCGACGGGAACCTCGTCCGCGGGCACGGTCTGGCCGCCGGGGAGATCGGGCACCTGACGGTGAACCCCCGGGGTCCGCAGTGCAGCTGCGGTCGCCGCGGGTGCCTCGAGACGTACCTCGGCCTGCCGCACCTGCAGGCCGCGACGGCCGGACGGACGGCCTCGGGCCGTCGCACCGCCCTGCGCGAGGCGGGCCGCCGCCTCGGCGCGGTCCTCGCCCCCGTGGTGGCCGCCCTCAACCTCGAGGAGGTGCTCCTCACCGGGTCCGACGACCTGCTCGACGGACCGCTGCTGGAGGCGACACGCGAGTTCGTCGCGGGCGCCTGCCTGCCCGCGACGAGCGGAACCGTCCGGCTGCGCATGGCCCGGCTCGGCGAAACCGCTGTCCTGCAGGGGGCTGCCGCCCTCGTCCTGTCCGGTGAGTTCGGCTTCAGCTGAGGGTTCCTCTGCGCGGCGGAACTCCCTAGACTTCCCCGATCCCCTTCGAACCAGGAGAACTCCTCGTGCCCGTCACCCCGTTCCCCCGCCCGAAGTCGATGACGACCACGACGGGCGCCGGGCCCGCGGCGGACGCTCCGCTGCGCGTCGTGCTCGACCCGTCGGTGCCCGCCCAGGGTTTCCGGTTGCAGACCGCACCGCAGGGGGTGACGGTGACGCACGCCGACGCCGCAGGCCTGCGGCACGGCCTCGCCACGCTGGACCAGTTGCGCGCCGACCGCGGGTTCTCCAGCACCTCCTACGACATCAGCGACCACCCCGACTTCCCCGTGCGGGGTTTCATGCTCGACGTGAGCCGCGACCGCGTCCCGACGCGCCGCACCCTGGCCCGCTGGGTCGAGGTGCTGGAACTGGCCCGCATCAACACCTTCGAGCTCTACACCGAGCACACGTACGCGTTCCGCGGCGAGCAGGAGGTGTGGCAGGACGCCTCCCCGCTGACCGCACAGGACCTGCAGTGGCTCGACGCGCTCTGCGCCTCCCGCGGGATCGACCTGGTGTGCAACCAGAACAGCCTGGGTCACATGGAACGCTTCCTCAAGCACCCGCGGCACGCGCAGCGCGCCGAGAACGAGGACGGGTTCACCGTGCGGGAGGTGCACCGGGCACCCAGCACCCTGGAACCTACCCCGGAGAACGCGGCCTTCGTCACGGGTCTGCTCGAGGACGTCGTGCCGAACTTCCGCACGCGGCGCCTGAACGTCGGCGCCGACGAGCCGTTCGAGCTGGGCACCGGGAAGAGCGCGCAGCGGGCCGCCGAGGTGGGGCTGGGCACGGTCTACTGGGAGTACGTCACCTCCGTCCTGCAGCCCTGGCTGGACCGGGGCTACACCGTGGAGTTCTGGGCCGACGTCTTCGGCGACCACCCCGAGCTCATGGACAAGGTGCCGGCCGGGGCCGTCCCGGTGGTGTGGCAGTACGACTCCCCCCAGCTCCTCGCCGAGGTCGTGGACGCGGCCTCTCCGGGACAGGTGCAGGAGTGGGAGTCCTTCGGCGTCGACGTCACGGCCCTGCGCGACGGTTTCCGCGACCGGGCCAAGCTGCTGCTGGACGCCGGCATCCCGTTCTGGGTCGCGCCGGGGGCCAGCAACTGGAACTCGCTGCTGGGACGCTGGGACAACGCCGTCGGGAACATGGTCGACGCTGCCGAGGTGGGGCTCGCGAACGGTGCGCAGGGGTACCTCAACACCTCCTGGGGCGATCACGGGCACTGGGACCCGCCGTCGGTCGCGTTCGGTCCCGTGCTCTTCGGCGGCGCGGTCTCCTGGTCCCTGGAGCAGAACCGCGACGTCGACGTGGCGGCCGTGCTGTCGGACGCGCTGCTGCTCGACCCGCACCGGGTCGTCGGTGACGTCCTCGTCCGGGCCGGGAAGGTCTGCGCCCGGCTCGGGGCGCCGCTGCTCAACGCCTCTCCCCTGTGCCTGGTCCTGCGCGAACCCGACCAGCTCAAGGACTGGGCCGTCCCGGCCCCCGGCGCCCTGACCGAGGTCCGCGCCGAACTGCTCGCCTGCCTCGAGGACCTGCGCGCCGCCGACCCGGCCTGCTCCGACGGGGACGTCGTGCTGCGTGAACTCACCCTCGTCCTGCGGCTCGCCGAGTTCGCGGTGCGCGTGTTCCAGGCCCGCGCGGACGACGGGTCGTTCGACGCCGCCGTCGCACCGCGGCTGCTCACCGAGCTCGAGCACCTGGTGGACGAGCACCGCACCTGCTGGGCCCTGCGGTCCCGGCCGGGTGGCCTGGCCGAGAGCCTGGCCGCCTTCGCCCCCCTGCGGCACGCGCTGCTGCGGGCCACGCACTGACCCGCCCCGTGCTCCCTGGTCCCGTGCTCCCTGGTCCCGTGCGCGTCGGGCTGGACGTCGGCGGCTCCACGGTCGAGGGCGTGGCGCTCGGCCCGCGGGACGAGGTGCTGGCCACCTGCCGGCGGCGGACGACCCCGGGGGTCGACGGTGTGGTGGAGTCGGCGGCCGGCGCCGTGGCCGAACTCGTCGACCGCACCGGCGGCCCACCGGAGCACGTCGGGGTCGGCGTGCCCGGTCTGGTCGACCCGCTGGCCGGCACCGTCCGCAGCGCGGTGAACCTCAGGTTGGGACCCGATCCCGTCGCGCTGGCGGACCGTCTCGGCACCGCCCTCGGCGGGGTGCCCGTCACGCTGGAGAACGACGTCAAGGCCGTGACGTGGGGGGCGTGGAACCTGCTGGCCCCGGACGGGGACCTCGCGCTGCTGTCGCTGGGCACGGGCGTCGCCGCCGGCCTCGTCGTCGGTGGTGTCCTGCAGCGCGGGACGGCATCGGCGGCCGGCGAGGTGGGCCACCTCTCGGTGGACCCCGCGGGGCAACGGTGCGGCTGCGGGCAGCGCGGCTGCCTCGAGACGGTGGCGGCCGGGTCGGCGCTGCGGCGGGCGTGGCCCCACGGCGAACCGGGCCGGGAGGCCGGGCACCTCTTCGCCGCGGCTGCCGCCGGTGATCCCGCCGCGGTCCGCGTCGCGGACTCGTGGGCGGCCGGCGTCGCCCTCGCCGTCCGGACGCTCGTGCTGACGGTCGACCCGGCCCTCGTCGTGCTGGCCGGGGGTGTGACGCAGGTCGGCCCGCCGGTCCTGCACGCCGTGGGGCGTGCACTGGACCGGCAGGCCGGGGACTCGGAGTTCCTGCGCGGGCTGCGGACGGCTCAGCGGCTCGTCCTGCTGCCCGCGGACCGTCCCGTCGCGGCGATCGGTGCCGCGACGGGGACGGTCGGCCCGTGGATCAGGCCGTCGATCGGGCCGTCGATCAGGCCGGGGGCATCAGCACGGAGTCGATGAGGTAGACGGTCGCGTTCGCGGTCTGCACGTTGCCGCAGATCACGTTCGTGGACCCGTTGACGGTCAGGGCGTCGGCCGAACCCGCGATCTCGACGTTCTGGCCCTCGACGGTCTTGACCGACTTCATGTCGAGCAGCTGCTGCGGGGTCATCTTGCCCTGGACGACGTGGTAGGTCAGGACCTTGGTCAGCGTCGGCGCACCCTCGGGGGTCTTGAGGGTGTTCACGGT
The DNA here is from genome assembly GCF_040702905.1 of Kineococcus sp. NPDC059986. Taxonomy (NCBI): domain Bacteria; kingdom Bacillati; phylum Actinomycetota; class Actinomycetes; order Kineosporiales; family Kineosporiaceae; genus Kineococcus; species Kineococcus sp. NPDC059986. The sequence goes on from NZ_JBFBND010000014.1 coordinate 54,831, forward strand.
GTCGGCGGGCAGCTTCTGGAAGGCCGCGTCGACGGGCGCGAAGACGGTGAACTGGCCACCGTTGAGGGTGTCGACGAGGTTCACCTGCGAGTTCAGCTGACCGGAGACGGCCGCGGTGAGCGTCTTGAGCAGCGGGTTGTTCGAGGCCGCCGTGGTGACGTTCGCCGTCGACATGCCCTCGACGGAACCGGCACCGCTGGGCACCTGCGACGCGTAGTCGGCGCAGCCGGGGCCGACCGGCGTGGTGTCGGAGGCGGCGGAGGCGGTCATGCTCTCCGACGGGCTGGGCGTCATCGAGCTGGACGAGGACGACGACGTGGTCGACGACGAGTCCGAGCTGGACGCGGTCCCGTCGGAACCGCTGCAGCCGGCCACCGCGAGGGTGAGGACACCGGCCAGGGCGACGAGGGAGAAGGCGCGCTTGCCGTGGGAGGTGGTGTTCAGGGTGGACATGAGTTTCTCCTCAGATTCTCGGGCGGTGTTTCCATGGTCGGTGGGTTTCTCCTCGTTCGCATCCCGAAATCGACTGCGGGAGCGGACGTTGCCGAAACGTCACCAGGTTTCTAGACGACGGTGAACAACTTGCTGGGCCATCCGGAGGAACCGTCCGGGATGGGTTTCGCGACGTCCTGCGTCTGCAGCGCACCCGTGCCGTCCGTGGCCCGGGCCCGCAGGGTGTGGTTGCCGGCTGCCAGGCCGTCGATGCCGACGGTCCACTGCACCCAGGTGTTCTTCCCGACGGACGGCAGGAGTTCCGCCGTGCGCCAGGGCCCGGAGTCGACCGAGACCTCGACCTTCGAGATCCCGCGGGTCTGCGCCCACGCCACTCCGGCCACGGGAACCGTCGCCCCCGAACGAACCTGACCGAAGGAGGCCGGGACGTCGATGCGCACGGCCGTCTTGATGGGCGCCTTCTGCGCCCACCCCCGGTCGGTCCAGTAGGCGGTCGCCCGGTCGAACCGGGTGACCTCGATCTCCGTGATCCACTTGCACGCGGAGACGTAGCCGTAGAGCCCCGGGACGAGCATCCGGGCGGGGAACCCGTGCACGTCCGTGAGGGGTTCGGAGTTCATGCCGACGGCGATCATCGAGTCGCGGCCGTCGGTCGCGTCCGCGACCGGCGTCGAGATCGTGAAACCGTCGGACGACTTCGACAGCAGCATGTCCGCGTCGGACTGCAACCCCGCACGGTCGAGCAGGGTGGTGAGCGGGACCCCGAGCCAGCGGGCGTTCCCGACCAGGTTCCCCCCGACCTCGTTCGAGACGCACGTCATGGTCGTCCAGCGTTCGACGAGGTCCTCGGCGAGGAGGTCCTGGTAGGTGACGGTGACCTCGCGGTCGACCATCCCGTGGATCCGCAACGACCACGTCGAGACGTCCACCTGCGGCACGGACAGGGCCGTGTCCACCCGGTAGAAGTCCTTCGCGCTCGTCACGTACGGGGTGATCCCCTCCACCGTGTCGATCCCCGGCGGGAGCGCCGGAGCCGGCGAGGAGGGCTTCGGCAGGACGATCCGGGACCGGGCCTGCGCCACGGACCGCGACGCGGTGACCGCGGCCCCCGCCCCGGCCCCGCCGGCCGCCACGACGGCGACGCCGCCCAGGACGACCGACCGGCGCGAGAGCGGCCCGGAGGCCGCCGCGGTGCGCGGTCGGTGCGAGGCCCGCGTGCAGAGCACGAGGGCGGCCGCGCCGAAGAGCGTGCCGACGGTGGACGGCAACCAGCTGAGCGCCGTCGCGTCGGGCCGGTTGAGCGTGGCCCCCACGGCGGCGGCCCCCAGCACGGCCACGCCCACCAGGGCGAGGCGCAGGTGACGACGCGCCAGCAACCCCAGGACGAGGAAGAAGACGACGAGCGTGCCGTACAGGCTGCCCAGCAGGACGGCCTTGTCGGACTGACCGAACTGGCGGATGGCCCACTCCTTGAGCCACTCCGGCGTCCGGGCGATGAACTCCTGACCGACCCCGAGGACGGGGTCGGAGGAGCGGACGAGGAACGAGGCGAGCAGGGAGCCGATCCCCAAGGTGAGACCCCCGGACAGCAGACCTGCCAGGGCTCCCCACGGCCATCGGGCGGCTCCGGGCCGTTCCTTCGTCGTTCGTCGGTGCACGTCGCCACCTCCTCTCCCCCCCTCTTCGGAGCTGGGACCGGTCGTGGATGCGTGGCCCAGGTCACAGTTCGGGCGCGGTCACCCTGAGGTGGTCTCCGGTGGCGGGTCCCCGCGGTCCGCGGTCAGATGCAGGAGTCACCCGACGACCACCGCACGAGCCACCGCTCTACCGAGGAGAAACCGTGATCAAGTCGCTGCACGAGGCCGGGATCAAGTCCGAGTGGGCCTACACGGCCGGTTTCGCCAGCATCGGGCTGTCGTTCCTGGCGTGGACCATCTCGCGCAAGGCCGAGGACGCCGGTGTGGACCGCGCCGACCGCTGGGGCATCTTCGTGGGCCACTGGGCGCCCACCTTCTTCGGCGTGGGCAACGCGCTGCGCAGCTACGAGAAGTAGGACGGGCACCGGTCTGCAGACCTCCGGACGGTTCCGCGCCCGGTTCCGCCGCCGCCTCTCGGGAGACCCGAGCGGGGCGCCGGACTGGGTGCGGTCCATCGCCACCGTCGGGACCGGCCCCGGCTGGTTCGAACCCGACGGCGTCGTCTGGCGGGTGCACGGCGACCTGTCGACGCTCGTCGGCGGTGTGGCGGCCCTCCTGGGCCAGGGGACGCACCCCTCGGCCCTCGCCGGCGTGCAACGCCACTCGACGTACCGGACCGACCCCTGGGGTCGGCTGGCCGGGACCGCCCGCTGGCTCGTCGTCACGACGTTCGGGTCGGCGGAACTGGCCGAGCAGGAAGCGGCCCGCGTCCGCGGGATGCACCGGCGGGTGCGGGGCACGAGCGAGGACGGTCGGCCCTACTCCGCCTCCGACCCCGCTCTCCTGCGCTGGGTCCACCTGGCCTTCACCGACGCCTTCCTCGCCGCCCAGGACGCCTGCGGTCGTGACCTGTCCGCGCGCTTCGGGCCGCGCTGGGGCGACGTCTACGTGGCGGACTGGGCCCGCAGCGCCCGCGCCCTGGGCGCGGGCGACCTGCCCACCTCACGCGCGGAACTGGCCGACGCGCTGCACGAGCACCGCCCGGGTCTGGTGCCCGTCCCGGACGACCTGCGGACGTTCATCACCGGGCCCACCGGGCTCGGCCGCACCGAACGCCTGGTCTACGGGCGGGTGGCCCGCGCCGGAGCCCTCGTGCTCTCCCCCTCCCTGGCGGACCTCGCCGGCGTCCCCGGGCGTGGACGCGCCGCCGCCTCCCCCGTCCACCGCGTCGAACTCCGGGCCGCACGCTGGTCCTTGCGCGGTCTGCACCTCGCGCTGGGGCCGCACAGCCCGTCGGAGCAGGCCGCCCGCTTCCGCCTCGGGTGGGAACCCCGGCCCGACTGGCTCACCTGAACGCTCAGCCCGCGACGGCCCGGTAGGTCGCCACGAGGTCGCGCCCCACCGTGGTCCAGTCCCGGCCCGCGACGGACGCGCGGGCGCGGTCGGCGAGGTCGCACCGGGTGCCGGCGTCCTGCCGCAGCCGGTCCACGAGGCGCCCCAGGTGCGCACCGTCCCCCGGGACGAAGAACTCGCCGTTCACCCCGGGGTCCACGATGTCGAGCAAGCCGCCCGCCGCCGGGGCGACGACGGGCACCCCGCTGGCGAGCGCCTCCTGGGCGGTCTGGCAGAACGTCTCGTGCCGACCGGTGTGGACGAAGACGTCGAGCGAGGCGAAGACCCGGGCGACCTCGGTCCCGTGGACCATCCCGAGGAACTCCGCCCGCGGCAGCACCCGCTGCAGGTGGGCGCGCTGGGGGCCGTCACCGGCGACCAGGAGCCGGACCCCCGGGACGGCGTGCACCTCCCGCAGCAGGTCGAGTTCCTTCTCGCGGGCCAGGCGTCCCACGTAGCCGACGAGCAGTTCCCCGCGCGGCGCCAGCCGCCGCCGGAACTCGACGTCGCGGTGCCGCGGGTGGAACCGCTCCAGGTCGACCCCGCGGGGCCAGCGGGCGACGTCGGGGAACCCGTGGGCCACGAGTTCGGCGCAGGCGTGCCGGCTCGGGGCCAGGGTGCGGGCGGCCATCTCGTGGACCCGCCGGAGCCAGCTCCACACGGCCCGGGAGGCGCCCCGCCACCCGTAGCGCGCGGCGTACCCGGGCAGGTCGGTCTGGTAGACGGCCACCGCGGGCAGTCCCGCACGCTGGGCGACGGTGGCGGCCTGGGCGCCGAGGACCGCGGGAGCGGCGAGGTGCACGACGTCGGGCCGGAACGCGTGCAGCGCGGCCGCGAGCCGGCGGGTGGGGTAGGCCAGGCGCTGTTCGGCGTACCCGATGAGCGGGGCGGACGGGACGCGGACGACGGGGACGGACCCGTGGCGGTCCGGGCCCGGGCCGGGGGCGACGACGAGGGCCTCGTGGCCGTCGGCGCGCAGGTGCTCGACGACCTTGAGCACGGAGCCGGTCACACCGTTGACCTGGGGCAGGAAGGACTCGGTGACGATCGCTACTCGCACGTCCCCAGGGTGGGTCGGCACCGCGCGCTGTCCGGCCACGTGCGGGGGGAGGTCGGCTGAACGGCGCGCGAACTCTTCCGCCCGGGGTTTCCGGTGTTCTCCTGAGATCGTTCCCAGAGACCGCCTACAGTGGGCCCCGTGGATGCGAGGGTGCACGAGCTGCTGCCGACGACGCTGGTGGACGACCTGACCGGGGAGGTCACGCGACGGGCCGGGGAACGGGTCGGCGCGATCTTCGCGCGGGCGCTGCGCGAGACGGTGGACCGCACGCCGACCGTGCGCCCGGACGGTTCGGTGTTCGTGGTGACGGGTGACATCCCGGCCATGTGGCTGCGCGACTCGACGGCCCAGTGGCAGACCTACCTGCTCCTGCTGGACCGGGCGCCGGCCCTCACCGACGTCATCGCGGGGGTCCTGCGGACGCAGTTCGCCTCGATCCGGCACGACGCCTACGCCAACGCCTTCAACGACGGCCCCACGGGCCGCTGCCACGAACCCGGCGACAACAGCGACGACCCGTGGCTGTGGGAGCGCAAGTACGAGGTCGACTCCCTGGCGTTCCCCGTCCTGCTCGCGCACCGGCTGCGGCGGGCCGCGGGGCGCGACGACCTGCTCGGCCCCGACGCGCACCCGGCCATGCGCCGGATCGTCGACCTGTGGCGGCTGGAGCAGGACCACGAGGAGCGCTCGCCGTACCGGTTCGTGCGACCCACCGACGAGCGCAGCGAGACGCTGGACCGCGACGGCCTCGGGACCCCGGTGGCCCGCACGGGCATGACGTGGTCCGGTTTCCGCCCCAGCGACGACGCGTGCGAGTTCGGCTACAACGTGCCCGCGAACCTCTTCGCGGCCCGCGCCCTGGACCACGTCGCGACGTTCGCCCGTGAGGTGTTCGAGGACGCCGGCCTCGCCCGGGACGCGCAGGACCTCGCCGCGGAGCTGCGGACCGCGGTGGCGCGGCACGGCGTCGTGGACCACCCCGAGCACGGCCGGGTCTGGGCCTACGAGGTGGACGGCCTCGGCGGCACGCTCCTGGCCGACGACGCCAACATGCCGAGCCTGCTCTCGCTCCCCCTGCTGGGCGCGTGCGCCGCGGACGACCCGCTGTACGTCGCGACCCGGGGGCTCGTCCTGTCGGACACCAACCCGTGGTTCCACCGCGGGAGCGCCGCGACGGGGATCGGCAGCCCCCACACCCCCGACCGCTACGTGTGGCCCATCGGCCTGTGCGTGCAGGCCCTGACGAACGGTTCACCGGAGGAGGCGGTCCGCGTCCTGCGCCTCGTCGCCGACTGCGACGACGACACGGGGCACGTCCACGAGGGGTTCCACGTCGACGACCCCTCGCGGTGGACGCGGGAGTGGTTCTCCTGGGCGGACTCGACGTTCTGCGAGCTGGCGCTGTCCCTGCTGGGGCATCGCGTCACCGACCTCGACTGAGCCCCGCCGCCGCGCTCGTCGTCGCGCTCGCCGTCGCCGTGGTGGCCGCGTCGATGACGTGCGTCAGCCCGTCCCGCAGGCGTTCGAGCTCGGCGACGTCCATCCCGAGCCGTGCCAGCACCTGCCCGGGGACGAGGAGCGCGCGCTCGCGCAGGGCGCGGCCCCGCGCCGTCAGCGTGACGGCGAGGGTGCGCTGGTCCTCCGGCAGCCGGCGCCGCTCCAGCAGCCCCTGCGCCTCCAGCCGCTTGAGCAGCGGCGAGAGCGTCGGGGGGTCCAGCTGCAGGGCCTCGGACAGGTCCTTGACCGACAGCGGTTCCCGGCCCCAGAGCGCCAGCATCACGAGGTACTGCGGGTGGGTCAGGCCGAGGGGTTCCAGGACGGGCCGGTACACCGACAGCACGGTGCGGGCGGCCACGACGAGGGCGAAGCAGACCTGCCGTTCGAGCGCCAGCGGGTCCTCGGTCGTCACGGCTGCAGGCTACCCGTTCGTGCGCGAACCATCGGCGCGGGAGCGTGGGAGCATCGGCACGTGAGGCGCAAGTTCAGCGTGCGGGACATCGCCGTGCAGGCGGCCTTGTCGGAGGCCACGGTGGACCGGGTCCTGCACGAGCGGCCCGGCGTGCGGGCGGCCACGGTGGAGCAGGTGCGCCGTGCGGTGGCCGACCTGGAGCGCCAGCAGTCGCAGGTGCGGCTCACCGGGCGCACCGCGATGGTCGACGTCGTCATGGCCTCCCCGCGCCGCTTCGCCGACGCCGTGCGCACGGCGCTCGAGGCCGAACTCCCCGCCCTGCACCCGGCGACCGTCCGGGCCCGCTTCCACACCACGCCGGGGGCGTCCGCGGACCGGGTGGCCGCCGAGCTGGACCGGGTGCTGCGCACCGGGTCCCAGGGCGTCCTCCTGCAGTCCCCCGACCTGCCCGTCGTGCGCGCCGCCGTGGAACGCCTCGCGGCCGCCCAGGTCCCCGTCGTCACGCTGGCCAGCGACCTGCCCGGCAGCCGCCGGCGCGGCTACGTGGGGGCCGACAACCGCGGGGCCGGGGCCACGGCGGCCTTCCTCCTGACGCAGTGGGTGCCCGACCCGGCCGAACCGGTCCTCGTCGTGCGCGGTCTGCAACCGCAGGACGGCGACCGGGAGCGGTGGGCCGGGTTCGAGGCGGCGCTGGCCCAGCTCGAGGGGTCGGTCCGCCCCGTGCTGACGGTCGTCGACGACGACCAGGACCCGGCGGTGCTCGAGGAGGCCGTGGTGGCCGTCCTCACCGACCGTCCCGGGGTCCGCGCGGTGTACTCGATGTGCGCGGGGGCCGGCGGGAACGGCGCCGTCGTCCGCGCCTTCGACCGCGTCCGATCCCGGCCCGCCGCGTTCGTCGCGCACGACCTCGACGGCGAGAACGCCGCCCTGCTGCGCTGCGGGGACCTGACGACCGTGCTCCACCACGACCTGCGCAGCGACTGCCGGCAGGCGTGCCGGATGCTCCTGCAGGCCCCCTACACCCGCACGGAACTGGCCGGCAGCGCCTCCCCGATCCAGATCGTCACACCGTTCAACGTCCCTCCGGACGCCTGATCTCCTCCTCGGGTTCGTTCTCCCGCAGCAGGAGGGACAGCCCCGCGTACGGCTTGAGCCAGACGCCGAAGCTCTTGAGGTCGTCGACCCAACCGATCTCGCCGCCGTTGGACAGGTCGACGACGGGGACGCGCGGGGTGAAGTGCTCCGAGCGCACCGACCCCTCGACCGTCTCGGAACCGAAGTTCAGCACCGTCACCTGCAGCGCCGTCCGGCCGCCGTGGTCGGCCGGGTCCAGCTCGTGGACCATGACGAGCATGCTGGGGTGGGCCACCGGCGGGATGTCGATCTGCCGCGAGGTCGCGATGCGGTTGACGCGGCGGACCTCCAGGACCTGGGCCAGCTTGCTGGCGAAGGAGTTCTCGTCCTGCAGCTGCTCCGGGATCGCCCCGTAGAGCGAACGCCCGACGGGGATGCCCGAGGCCGACATCGTCGCCTCCGGCGCGACCCCCATGAGGTCGTGCCCGGCGCGTTCGATCCAGCGGGTGTCCCCCGACGTCAGCAGGGGTTTCACGCTCTCCACCGGCAGCGGCAGCATGCCGAGCAGGTCCCACCCGGAGAGGGCGAAGACGCCGGGCTGCCAGGCGTTGAACATCGCCATGAGGAGGTGCGCGCGCTTGATCTGCTCGACGTCCTCCTCGGTGAGCGCGTCGAGGTCGCGGTGCCCGCGGCTGGCCGCGATGACGCTCGCGCTCGTGCAGGCGATCCCGTTCGTCGTGAACACGAGGTTGTAGGGGCCGTTGTCCCCCGTGAGCCGCTCGACGAGGTCGGCGCGGATGGTCTCGGCGAGCGTGCCCCCGGTGATCGTGCTGCCGCGGAACTCGTACTCGTCCTCGCTGTGCCGCGTCGCCCAGTGGACGAGTTCGTAGGTGAGCTCGTCGTGGTTCTGCAGCGCGTGCACGAGGGAGGCCGGGTCGACCCCGAGTTCCAGGGCCTGGCGCAGGCACAACCGCAGGAACTCGGTGTCCCCCGTGGCGACGGCGTGCTGGCACCCGGGCCGGGTGATGAAGTCGTAGGACAGGTCCGCGCCGACCTCGGAGGTGTCGCGGATGTCCTCGATGGTGAGGTTCAGCTCCTGGAAGGTGAAACCCCCCACCTTGCGGACCATGCCGGCGATGAGGTGGTTCGCGGCCTCGGACAGGGGGTGCCCCTCGGACCACGCGGGGCCCTCGACGCTCTTCTCCACCCCGAGGAAACCGTTGGCGTCCAGGCGCAGTGCGCTCGTCCCGAGGTCCCCCAGGGAGTGCAGGGCGTCGCCGATGACGAGCTTCATGCCGGCGAAGGAGGGGTCGAGCCAGTTCACCGACGGCTGCCCCTGCTTGAAGTAGTGCAGGTACACCCAGCGGCGCGTGACACCGTCGACGCCCACGACCTCGCGGGTCGCCGACCAGTTCGTCTCCTTGATGCCCGGCGCGTAGAAGATGACGCGCTGGAGCTGGCCGATGATGAACCCGAGTTCGGACAGCGCGCCCTCCGACGCGGCGTCGAGGTTCGCGGCGTCGTGCCCCGGCGGGACGTCGGGCAGCAGGTCCCAGTGCTCGGCCGGGATCTCGACCATGTGGTAGATCCCGGGGTAGTCCTCGTAGGCCATCTCGGCCAGGCGGAAGTCCGCACCCTTGCCCGTGTGCCCGGGGACGATGTCGTCGATGACGCTGCCGTCGTGGTCGGCCGCGACCTCGCACAGGTGCCGGAACTCGCCCTCGGTCCCGAACATCGGGTCGATCTCGGTGGAGATGCGGTCGAAGTGCCCGTCGACGCTGGGGGTCTGGCGCCAGCCGTCGAGACCGCCGGCCGACTTCACGGGGCCGGTGTGCACCGCGTCGATCCCGATGCGCTGGAACGCCTGCCAGAGGTCGGGGTCGCCGAGAGAGCCGAGGAACGAGCGGCCGGGGCGGGTGATGAGGGAGATCGGGTACGCCGTGAACCAGACCGCGGCCGTGTCGACGGCGCGACGCGGGTCGGGTTTGGCGTACGGGTTCTGCCACATGCTCGCCTTGCCGGAGAACTGCCGGCTGATCTTCTCGGCGTCGGCGAGCATCGACTGCACGAGCAGCCAGCGCACGTACTCGGGGTTGGAGCCGTCGGCGGGCCCCTCCCCCGCGTCCGGCCGGGGCGGCGCGTCCGTGCCGCGCAGGCGGGCCTGCGGGCGGGGCCGGCGCAGCGACCGCGGTCGCGCGGGGTAGCGCTGCTCGTCGTAGGTGATCTCGCTCGGCTCGTGCTCGACCAGCTCGTGCTCGAGCGGCTCGGCCTCGGCGATCTCGGTGTCGTCGTCCACGGACCTCACCCCACCACAGACGGGCCCGCTTCTCGACCGGAGGTCCCCCGCGTCTTGACGATAACGGTTCTCACTCGTGTTACGGTGCGGTCGTTCACAGCTCCCGACCAGGTTGGACGTCCACCGTGCGCCGCAGTCCCCTGCTGTCCCTGACCGCCCTCCCCCTCTCCCTGACGTTGCTGAGCGCCTGCGGCGCAGGCCCGTCGGAGACCCCGGCCGCTCCCCCGAGCTCCTCGGCCGCCCCGGCCCCCACCGAGGTCGGCGCCGCGAAGGCCCGCGTCGCCGTCAGCTACGACGGCGGGGTGCAGGTGCTCGACGCCTCGACCTTCGAGGTGCTGGCCGACCTGCCCTACGACGGTTTCACCCGGCTCAACCCGGCCGGGGACGGCCGGCACGTCGTGGTGTCCGCCACGGGCGGCTTCCACGTCGTCGACGCGGGCGCGTGGAGCGAGCCGCACGGAGACCACGCGCACTTCTACACGGCCGCACCGCACGACACCGGTGTCGTGTACCCGGCCGAGAAGCCGGGCCACGTCGTCCGGCACGCCGGGAGGACGACGTTGTTCGACGACGGCACGGGCGACGTCGTCTCCTTCGACTCCGAGCACGTCGGCCACGACGCCGTCGCCGAGGGCGAGGCCCGGACGTACACCACCCCGGCCGCCCACCACGGCGTCGCCGTCGAACGCAGCGACGGTTCGCTCGTCGTCACCGAGGGCACCGAGGAGGCCCGGACCGGCATCCGCGTCCTGGACGCCCAGGACCGCGAGGTCGCCGCGAACGACCAGTGCCCGAACACCCACGGCGAAACCGTCGCGGCGCAGGAGACCGTCGTCATCGGCTGCAGCGACGGCGTCCTCGTCGTGCAGGGCACGCAGATCACCAAGGTGCAGAGCCCCGACGCCCACGGCCGCATCGGCAACCAGTGGGGCACCGAGGAGTCCCCGGTCGTCCTGGGCGACTACAAGACGGACCCGGACGCCGAGGTCGACCTGACGACGCGCGTCTCCCTCATCGACACCGCGAACGCCACGCTGCGCCTCGTCGACCTGCCCGGCGGGACCTCCTACTGGTACCGCTCGCTGGGCCGCGGCGAGAACGGCGAGGGGGTCGTGCTCGGCACCGACGGGCAGCTGCACCTCGTCGACACCGCGGCGGGCACCGTCACCCGGTCCACGCCCGTCGTCGCGCCGTGGGAGGTCCAGGAGGACTGGCAGGCCCCCCAGCCGCAGGTGTTCACGCTGGACGGCACGGCCTACGTCACCGAACCCGCGACGCAGGAGATCCACGCCGTCGACATCGAGACCGGTGAGGTCTACGCCAGCGGCAGGCTGCAGGTCACCCCGAACGAGCTGACGGCCGTCCCCGGCGAGGTCACCGAGTGAGGTCCGCGCCGCTGGTCGGCGGCGCGCTCGCCCTCGTCCTCCTCGCGGGCTGCGGATCCTCGGACCCGCAGCCCGGCGGGGAGGACGGGGTGAGCGTGGTGACCACGTCCCACCCCCTGCAGTTCACGGCCGCCGCCGTGGCCGGGGACCGGGCGGCGGTGAGCAGCGTCCTGGCTGCCGGGGACGACAGCCACGGCACCGAGGTCTCGACCCGGCAGGTGGCCGAGATGGTCGACGCCGACGTCGTCGTGCACCTGAGCGGACTCCAACCCGCCGTCGACGACGCCCTCGGCGCGAGGCCGCCGCGGCACCTCGTCGACGCCGCGCGGTACGCCGACGACGACCGGGACCCGCACTTCTGGCTCGACCCGCTCCGGATGGCCGCGCTCGGACACGACGTGGCCGACGGCCTCGCCGAGGTCGACCCCGACGGGGCCCCGCAGTACCGCGCGGGCGCGGACCGGTTCGCGAACGAGATGGAACGCCTCGACGCCGACTACGCCGCCGCCCTCGGCGGGTGCCGGGACGCCGCGCTCGTCACCTCGCACGAGGCGTTCGGGTACCTCGCGCGGCGGTACGGGTTGCGGCAGATCGGGATCGCGGGCGTCGACCCGGAGGTGGAACCCTCCCCCGCCCGCGTCCGGGACGTCCTGGAGGTCGCGCGCGAGAACTCCGTGACGACCGTCTTCTTCGAGGAGACGGCGAACCCCGCGGTGGCCGGCAAGCTCGCCCGCGACCTCGGCGTGCGGACCGCCGTCCTGCACCCCGTCGAACGCGTCGAGGAGGGCGAGGACTACCTCTCGCTGATGCGCGAGAACCTCGAGGCGTTGCGGACCGGACTGAACTGCTCGGACTGAACTGCTCGGACTGAACTGCTCGGACTGAACTGCTCGAGTTGGAGCGCCGGGTCCAGACTGAGGTCGTGACCGACACCCTCGCCGTGGACGGGACGTACCGGGACCCGCTGTGGGGCGTCACGGTGGTCCTCACCCCGGTGGAACGGGAGCTGCTGCGGTGCTGGTGGGTGCGGCGGTTGCAGTTCGTCGTGCACGCCGGCGCGGCGGCCGCCGTGACCACCCAGTCGTACTCCCGCCTCGAGCACTCCCTCGGCGTCCTCGCCCTCACCGCGCACGTCGCCCCCGACGACCACGCGGCGAGGGCGTGGGCGCTGCTGCACGACATCGGGCACCTGCCGCTGAGCCACACCGCGGAAGGACTGTCGGGACTCGACCACCACGAGCTCGGACGGCGTCGGCGGGCGGAACTGCGGCCCGTCCTCGGACGGCACGGGACCGTTCCCGTCGAACGCCGCCGCCCCGGGCTCATGACGCTCGACCACCTGGACTCCTACGCCCGCAGCGCCCGGGTCCGCGGCCGCGCGGTCGATCCGGCCGAACTCCTCGCGGGATGTTCCTGGATCGACGGTGCGGTGACGTGCGACGCGGCGACCGCGGACGTGCTGTCCGGTCTCGTCGTCGACGAGGCGTGGTCGCAGTCCTCCCCCGCGAACGTCGTCGCCACCGGACTCGTGCGGAACTGGGCCGCGGCCGTCGTCGACGGACCGGGAGTTCCCGGGATGACGGACGACGAGTTCTGGGCCCTGCTCCTGTCGCACCCCGCGACGCGGGAGCCGGTGGCGGAGTTCCGCCGCGACCCGGGGGCGTGGACCGTCGTCGACGCACCGGCGCCGGGAGCCGTCCTGCACCGGACGACGCGCCTCTACCTCGACCCGCCCGAGGTCGACGGGAGGCCCTGGCCCCTCGGCGGCGAACTCCCGCCCGTCCCGGCCGACCGGTGGATCGTCCGGCGGGGACGTCTCACGGGGTGAGGGTCCCGGCGATGCCGAGGAGTTCCCGCGCCGGTCCCGGCGCCATCCGGGCCGCTCCCGTCCACACCGCGCGCAGCGCCCGGCTGAGGTCGAGACCCTCCACGTCGACGGTGCGCAGGCGTCCCGCGTCGACGTCGTCGGCCACGGCGAGCCGGCTGAGGACCGCCACCCCCGTGCCCGCCCGGACCGTCTCACGGACGCTCGTCGCCGTCGTCAGCTCGACGGCCGGCGGCACGGGGGCGAGTCCCTGCACCGCGAGCGCCCGTTCGAGGACGTCCCTCGTGCCGGAGCCGGTCTCGCGCGAGACCAGCGGGGTCGCCGCGAGCTCGGCGGCCGTCACGGGACGACGACGGCGCGTCCAGGGGTGGCCGGGGGCGACCACGACGACGAGGTGGTCGCGCTGCACCTCCCGGCTGCGCACCCCGCGCGGGACGTCGGGACCCTCGACGAACCCGAGGTCCGCCTGTCCCTGCGCGACGGCGGCGAGCACGCGCACCGAGTTGGTGGCCAGGAGTTCCACGGGCTGCGGCGGGGCCCCCGCCACCTGCGTGCGGTGCCGCAGCGCGAGCAGCCAGCGGGGCAGGAGGTGCTCCGCGACCGTCATGCTCGAGGCCACCCGCAGGGGCGCCGTCCGGTCGCCGCGCAGCGTCCCGATGCCCTCGGCGACCTCCTCGGCGACCTCGAGCAACCGGGTGGCCCACCCCGTCAGCAGCGTCCCCGCCTCCGTGGGGCGCGACCCCTGCCGGCCGCGGTGCAGCAGGGTGACGCCCACCTGGGACTCCACGGCCTGCAACCGGTCCGAGGCCGCCTGCTGGGTCATGCCGACCCGCCGCGCGCCCGCACCGATGGACCCCGTCTCCACCACCGCGACGAGCAGGCGCAGCGCGGTGAGGTCGGGCACGCGGTCGAGGGGCACGTCGGGCAGGGTAGGCAGGTGAGCCCCGCCCCTGCCGACCCGACCCTGCTGACCCGGCTCGTGACGCGCGCCGTCGACGCGGTCGCCCGGGCCGACGCCGACGGATTCGCCGCGGCGTCCACCGACCTCGCGGGCTTCGACGCCGAACAGGCCCGCGTCGTCCTGGGCTGGGTCCTGCGGCAAGCGCTCGAGGAGCGACACCCCGACGGCCTCGACGCCGACGACGTGCGCGACGTCGTGGCCGGCACCGCCCGCGGCGCCGCCTGGTGGGGCGGTGTGGACCCGCGGATCCTCGTCGTCGTGCTCGTCGCCGCGCTCGGGGAGCACCCCGACCCCGAGGAGCTGCCCCGCCTCGGTCACGCGCTCGTGCTGCAGCACTCGCTGCTGCTCGTGCACGACCTCGCCACGGGTCCGGGGCGTCCGCTCGGCCGGGCCCTCGCCGCGGCGCTGGCGGAGGTCCGCCGCGCCGAGACGATGGAGATGCCCTGACGGAGCGTCAGACCACGGGGTAGAACGACGCGCGCCCGCGTTTGCGCAGGCTCGCGGGGCGCCCGTCGTCGGCGGCGTCCCGGACGCTGCGGACCACCGACGCGCTGCGGGCGTCGAGGGCGCGCTCGACCGCGGCGGCGTCGACGAAGGAGTGCCACTCCTTCTCCACGGCGAGGTGGTCGTTGCGACCCTCCTCGTGGGCGATGGTCAGCTCGTGCCGGGCGGCGAGGCCGTACAGGGCCAGGACCTTCTCCCCGTTCCGGCGCGCGTAGGAGTCCAGGAACGACGGCGTCAGGGTGCCCTGGTGGGCGGCGAACTCGAGGTCCCGCAGGACCTGGTGCAGCGGCTTCACGGTGTCCTCCTCGACCTGCGGAGCGCGACCCGGACGGGTCGTGGGTCATGGATCGGCCGCCCGGAGTCCGGCACTGAGCCCTCGGGCACCGGGAACTTCTAGATCACCCGGTCGGCGCAGCGCTGCAGACGCGGTCCCGGCCGGTGGCCTTGGCGCGGTAGAGGGCGGCGTCGACGCGCCCCATGAGCGCGGCCGGGTCCTCCCCCGGCCACCGGACGGCCAGTCCGACGGAGACGGTCTGCGGGGCCGGGCAGACCCCGCGCAGCCGGTCGGCGAGGACGTCGGCCGCGGCGACCAGGTCACCGCGCAGGAGCAGCGCGAACTCCTCCCCGCCGTGCCGCGCCAGGACGGCGTCCGCCGGCAGCGCGCAGCGCCAGGCCTCGGCGGCGGCCCGCAGCACCGCGTCACCCGCGGCGTGTCCGTGGGTGTCGTTGAGCCGCTTGAAGTGGTCGAGGTCGAGCAGCGCCACGGCCACCGCCCCGCCGTCGTCGACGGCGCGGCGCAGCTCGGCGTCCCAGCTGCGCCGGTTCGGCAGACCGGTGAGCTCGTCCGTGCGGGCGAGCCGGGCCAGCGCCTGCGCCTGCTGCTGGACCCGCCCGACGGCGTGGTGCACGCGGCTCACCGCGAGCGCGGACAGGACGAGCCCACCCACGCCCGTGACCAGCCAGTCCACGGGGACACCGGCGACGCCCTGGACCAGCAGCACGGCGGGCGGCAGGCACGCCGCCCCGCCGACGACGACCCAGTGCGTGCGGGACCAGGGGCGCGCCTGCGGGAGCCCCGTCCCCAGGTCGTCCGACCGCGGCAGGGCCAGCGCCGCGGCCATGAGCAGCAGGGCCAGCTGGAACGGCAGCCCCAGCCAGGGCCGCACGTCCACGGGCAGCACGGCCACCAGCGCCGCGAAGGCGCTGTCGCCGAACAGGAGGCACGCCCAGGACGCCGCGAGCAGCTGCGCCGGGCGGGTCGGCGCCCGCCCCGAGAGCCGCAACCGCAGCAGCAGGCCGAGCCCGGCCAGGTCCAGCACGGGGTACAGCGCGGTGAAGGCGATCTGGACGGGGTCGGGGTCGCCGGCGAGCGCCGGGCGCAGCAGCAGGGCGGTGACGGCGACCCCCAGGCCCGTGACGGCGACGCCGGCGTCGACGGTGGCCGCGCGGTCGCGCGTGCCGCGGTTGAGCAGCACCATCCACGCCGTGACCAGGACGGCGCCCGCGAGGAAGAAGGGTTCGGCCGGGAGCGTGAACCCGGGCGTGCCGCCGAGCAGGAGCGCGAACTGGAAGACGGCGTAGCCGACGGCGAGGGCGAGCACCCCGGCGGCCTGCAGGTGCCACGCCGTGCGCAGGGCGGCGGGCCGTCGGCGCAGGCGGGAGGCGGCGACGAGGAACGCGAGGCCGGCGGGGGCGACGGCCGCGACGGCCTGCGTCCAGGCCGGTCCCCAGCCGTCGACGAGCACCAGGCCGGCGACCACCGCGACGGCGGCGGCGGCGCGGGCCACCGGGCGGGTGCGCGTCACACCCGTTCCATCGGCACCTACCGTCCGGCGATGAGGTCGATCTCCACGAGGGCTCCGACGGCGAGGCCGGTGACCCCGACGGTGGTGCGGGCGGGCAGCGGCCCGGCGAACCAGGTCCGGTACCGCTCGTTGAACGCGGCGAAGTCCTCCTCGAAGCGCGTCAGGTAGACGCGGACCTGGAGGGCGTCGTCGAGGGTGAGGCCCAGCTGGGCCAGGACGGCGGTGAGGTTGGCCCGCACCTGCTCGGCCTGCTCGACGACCCCGCCCTCGACGAGGAGCCCGGTCGCGGGGTCGGTGGGCATCTGCCCGGTGACGAAGACGAGGTCACCGAGCCGGGTGGCGTGGGCGAACGGTCCGACCTGCGGCGGGACGCCGTCGTCGGGGCTGAAGACGAAGGTCTCTTTCACGGGCGTGAGCCTGGCAGGCGCTCCACGCGCAGGGGCAGTCCGCCGCGCGGGCGGAGGGTGACGAGCGCGTCGACGGGCCGCGGGGGTCCGGCGGGGCGGACGGTGTGGGTGCGCAGGAGCGTGGCGAGCACGAGGACCTCCTCGACGAGGGCGAGGTCGCGCCCGATGCACAGGCGCGGCCCGGCGCCGAAGGGGACGTAGTGGTCGCGGCGGGCGGGCTCGAGGAAGCGGTCGGGCCGGAACGCCGTCGGGTCCTCCCACAGGGCGGGGTCGCGGTGCAGGGCCCACGTGCAGACGATGACGAGGGTGCCCGCGGGGACGTCGACCCCGGCGACGACGTCGTCGGTGAGGGCCTGCCGGGTGATGACCCACGCCGGCGGGTACAGCCGCAGGGCCTCGTCGACGGCGGCCCGCAGGTACGGCAGTCGCGGCAGGTCGTCCCAGCCGGGCTCCGCGTCGAGGGCGGCGACCTCGGCGTGCACCCGCGCGAGGGCGGAGGGGTTGCGGGACAACAGGTCCAGCGTCCACGTGAGCGAACTGGCGACCGTCTCGTGGCCGGCCACGACGAACGTCACGAGTTCGTCGCGCACCTGCCGGTCGTCCATCCCGGCGGCGAGCATGAGCCCGACGAGGTCGCGCGGGTCCTCCAGCGACCGCCGCGTCCGGTCGGCGAGGATGCGGGCGCAGACGTCGTCGACGGCCGCCACCTCGCGCGCCAGGCGGGCGCGGGACGGGGTGGGCCAGGTCCCGGGCACGGGGCTGGCGGCGCGGCGGACGACGAGTTCGAGGGCCCGGCCGACGGCGGCGACGAGCAGCGGTGCGTCCTGGGACAGGTCCGCGGCGGCGAGGGTGTGCCCGACGACCTCGAGCCCGGCGCGCGACGTGGCGTCGAGGACCTCCAGGGGCCGCCCGGGGGCCAGCGCGTCGGCCTCGGCCGCGAGCCGGCGGCCGGCGTGCACGGCGTGGCCGGCGACGTCGCGCAGGCCGGCGTGGTGGAAGGCGGGTTGCACGACCCGGCGGTGGGTGCGCCAGCGCTGCCCGTCCCCGGCCAGCAGACCGGGCCCGGTGACGGTGGCCAGGGCGTTGTACTGGATCGTGGCCTTGCCGTACGCGCGGGCGTTCTCCACGAGGACGCGCCGGACCCCGGCCGGATCGGCGAGGACGAGGACCGGGGTGCGCGGCAACGGGATCGCGGCGGCCGCGCCGTGCCGTGCGGTGACCTCGGTGAGGAACAGGTGCGGGGCCCGCAGGATGCGCGGGACCGCGCGCACCATGTCGAGCGGCGAGGGGCCGCCGACGTCGAGCGGGGAGTAGCGGTTCAGCGGTCCGGGCCTAGAGGTAGAGACCGGTGCGGCCCGCGGCCTCGTCCGGGGCCGCGACGGCGTGCAGGTCGCGTTCGCGCAGCAGGGTGTAGCCCTTGCCGTGCAGCTCGACCTCGGCCTTCTCCTCGGGGTCGAACAGCACCTTGTCCCCCGTCGCGACCTGCCGCACGTGCGGACCGACGGCCACGACGGCGGCCCAGGACAGCCGCTTGCCGACGGCCGCCGTGGCCGGGATGAGGATGCCGGCGGAGGACTTGCGCTCGGCCGCGTCGTCCGGCAGGACGAGGACGCGGTCGTGCAGCATCCGCACGGGCAGCTGGTCGGGGGTGCTCACGGGTCAGCGGCGCTTGCGCACCGCGCGGACGACCACGAACGTCGTGACGCCGAGGACGGCGACACCGACGGCGGCGACGCGCTCGACGCGCAGGCCGCCCCGGTGGTCGAACGCGAAGGACTGGACCCGGCCGCGCACCTGCACCAGCGAACGCTGCGCGATGGTCTTCGGCGCGAGCCGGTCGGTGAGCTCGTCGATCGTGCCGGCGAGCGCCGCGCGCCGCGCCTCCACCTCGCGCTCGAGGGCGCGCGGGTCCTTGGTCGTGATCTCGGCCTTGCCGTCGCTGGCCGCCACGGCCACCTCCTGTGTTCCTCTGGACGTCCCCGGAACCGTACCGGAGAAGGAGTGCCTCCTCCTGCGGGGGCTCGCGCGGGGGTTAGGGTCGCGGTCCATGACGCGTCTGGTGCCCGGAGACCCCGCCCCCGACTTCACGTTGACCGCCCACGACGGCTCGACGGTGGCGCTGAAGGACCTGCTGACCGTCGGCGAACGGGTCGTCGTGTACTTCTACCCGGCCGCGATGACCCCGGGCTGCACGACGCAGGCGTGCGACTTCCGCGACTCCCTCGACGCACTGAACGCCTCGGGGTACACCGTCGTGGGGATCTCCAAGGACGGCGTCGAGAAGCTCGCGGCCTTCGCCGAACGGGACGGCATCACGTTCCCCCTGCTGTCCGACCCCGACCACGCGGTGCTCGAGGCGTACGGCGCGTGGGGCGAGAAGACGAACTACGGCCGGACGTCGGTGGGCACGATCCGCTCGACGGTCGTCGTGGACCCGCAGGGCGTCGTGGAACTCGCGCAGTACAACGTGCGGGCCAAGGGTCACGTGGCCAAGCTCCGGAAGGACCTCGGGGTCGACCAGTAGTCTGGCGCCCGAGCGGGAGTGGTGTAACTGGCAGCCACGCAGGATTTAGGTTCCTGTGCCTCCGGGCGTGAGGGTTCGAGTCCCTTCTCCCGCACTCACACGGTCAGGGGCGTGAACACCACGGGCGTCGTCGTCGGCTGCTTCGACCCGCGGGCGGGTTCCACCGAGATCCCGACGCCCGTCGCGGCACCGGCCGGCACGACGACGGCCGAACCCCCCGCCGACGTGACGTGGAGCATCCCCGCCGACGTCAGGGCGTCGCCGTCCGCCAGCCACAACTGGTAGTCGCGCCCGCTGCCGGGCTCGGGCAACCCGGACGTCACCACCCCGATCCGGCCGTCGGCCTGGACGAGCGTCGCGGTGCCACCGTCGGTCGCGGCGACGGTCGAGACCCGTGCCCCCGGGGTGGCGAGCAGGTCGGTGATGCGTTGGCGGGCGACCTGCTGGGCGCTCACGACGGTGTCGCCGGACCGGTTGGCCACACCGACACCCACCCCGACGCCGACGGCACCGACGACGATCCCCGCCGCGGCCACGAGCGCGCTCCAGCGCGACGGGCCCCGCCGACGGGCGCGTTCGGTGCGCAGGTCCACGACGGGTGCGGGCCGGTCCGCGGCAGGGCGTTCCTGAGGAGTCGTGGCGAGGGCGGCGAGCACCGCGGACCGCAGGCGCGGCGGCGGCGGCGTACCCGCGGCCAGCCGGGACGCCGTCTCCCGCAACGCGTCCGCGTCGGCGCGTTCGTCGGGGTGGGTCGCCAGGCGGTCCTCGAAGGCGGCGCGTTCGTCGTCGTCGAGGGCGTCCAGCGCCCAGGCACCGGCGAGCAGGGGGTCGTCCCGTCGTTCGTCCCTGGCGTTCACCGGTCCCCCACCCCCAACGCGTCGCGCAACCGGATGAGCCCGTCGCGCAGGCGCGTCTTGACGGTGCCCAGCGGGAGCTGCAGGTCCTCGGCGATCTCCCGGTGGGTGCGCCCGCCGTAGTAGGCGAGGTCGATGGCCTGGCGCTGCACGGGGGTGAGCGAGGTCAGCGCCCGGCGCACCTCGTCGGCTTCCAGCACGTCCTCCACCTCCTCGCTCACGCTGTCGTAGGGGGGCACCTCACGCAGTGCCGCCTTCTCGTCCCGCAGGGTGCTGGCCTGGGCCGACCGCACCCGGTCGACGGCACGTCGGTGGGCCATCGTGACGACCCACGCGCGAGCTGTCCCCCGCGCCGGGTCGAACCGCGCCGCCGTCCGCCACGCTTCGAGGAAGACCTCCTGCACGACCTCCTCGGACTGCGCCGGATCGCGCAGGACCCGGAGCACCGTGCCGTGGACCGCCCCCGCGGTGGCGTCGTAGAACGACGCGAAGGCGTGCTGGTCGCCGCGGGCTGCGGCCACCAGTGCGTCCTCGGTGGTGGTGGTCATCGTGGTCACGATGGCACACCCCCTCCCCTCCGTCTGTCAGGAGGAGTTCGACGCCGATGCGTCGTCGGATGGTGTGACCGTCGTCACTCCCTCTCGTCACTCCACGTCGTCACTCCACGGTGACGGACACGGAGGGGTACCCGCTGGCCCCGTCCGGGACCGGTGCGGCCACGACGTCGGTCTGCGGGGTGCCCGTCCCGTCGGTCGCCCGCACCTGCAGGGAGTGGGTGCCGGCCTCCCGGGCGTCCCAGGAGAAGACCCACTGGCACCAGGTGTCGGCCGAGGCGGCGGGCAGGACCCGGGCCTGCTGCCACTCCCCCTCGTCGACGCGCACCTCCACGCGGGAGATGCCGCGGTGCTGGGCCCAGGCGACCCCCGCGACGGGGACGCGGCCCCGGCGCACGGTGGCCGAGGCGCGGGGGACGTCGATGCGCGAGGCCGTCTTCACCGGGCCGCGTTCGGCCCAACCGCGGTCGGTCCAGTACGCGGTCTTCGTCGCGAACGTCGTCAGCTCGAGGTCGGTGACCCACTTGCAGGCCGAGACGTACCCGTACAGGCCCGGGACGACGAGCCGGACGGGGAACCCGTGCTCGCGCGGCAGCGGCGCCCCGTTCATGCCGACGGCCAGGAGCGCGTCGCGGCCGTCGGTCAGCTCGGCCAGGGGCGCGGACAGGGTGAACCCGTCGGTGCTCGTGGCGTAGACCATGTCGGCGCCCTGCCGGACACCGGCCTCGGCGAGCAGGTCGGCGACGGGGTACCCGAGCCAGCGCGCGTTGCCGACGTAGTCGCCGCCGACCTCGTTGCTGACGCACGTCAGCGTGACCCAGCGCTCGCGCAGCGGTTTCGCGAGCAGCGTCGCGAAGTCGAGGGTGACCTCGCGCTCGACGAGGCCGTGCACGCGCAGCGACCAGTCCTCGGCGCGCAGGTCGGGAACCACGAGCGCGGTGTCGATCCGGTAGAAGTCGCCCGTCCGGGTGGCGTAGCGCGTGAGGCCGTCGGCGACGTCGGCCGCGGGGTCGATCCCCGCGGGGAGGGCGGGCGCGGGGTCCGCGGGCGCGGGCAGCACGACCCGGTCGCGGGAGATCTCCGCGCTGCGGGCCGCCACGAGCGCCTGGCCCCCGCCCCCGGTGACGGCGGCGGCCGCCGCGGTCCCGCCGAGCAGCAGGGCGCGGCGGGCGGGGTCGGTCGCGCCCGGGGCGGTGCGGACCACCCGCCGGACCAGCAACGTCAGGGCGTACGCGCCGGCGAGGGTGCCGAGCAGCGAGGGCAGCGGGGTCAGGGCGGTCGCGTCGGGACGCGTGACCGCCGCGAGGACCCCGACCGCGCCCAGCGCGACGACGACGGCCACCCCGGCGCGCAGCCGGCGCCGCGCGAGAAGCCCGGCGCCCGCGGCGACGAGCACGAGGAGGACCGCGGTCGTGGCGAGGAGCACCGTCTTGTCGGACGTGCCGAACGACCGGATCGCCCACTCCTTGACCGGGGCCGGCACGCGGTCGACGACGGCGTCGCCCACGACGACGAGGGGAGCGGCCGACGGGGAGACGATCCCCGCGGCCACCTGCCCCACGCCGAGGGTGAGGGCGGCGGCGAGCACCCCGGACCAGGCGGCCAGCAGCCGTCCAGCCCGGACGTTCCCCTCCGGCTCGTCCGCCCGTGGTGTTCCGTCCACCCCCACGTCAGGCTTCTTCGGAGCCGGACCCGTCGTGGATGGGTCCGGCCTCCCGTCGGCCTTCCAGCGCCTCGACGACGACGGGGGCCAGGGCCCGGAACGCGCGCCCGCGGTGGCTGATCGCGTTCTTCTCCTCGGGCGTGTGCTCGGCCAGGGTCCGGGTCGCCCCCTCGGGCAGGAAGACGGGGTCGTAGCCGAACCCGCCGGCACCGGCGGGGGCCGTCGTGATCGTCCCGCGCGAGCGTCCCTCCCGCACGGCGCTCGTCCCGTCGGGCAGGGCGAGCGCCGCGGCGCAGACGAAGGCGCCACCCCGGTGCTCGGCGGGGACGTCGGCGATCTGCGCGAGGAGCAGCTCGAGGTTCGCGACGTCGTCCCCGTGCCGGCCGGCCCAGCGGGCCGAGAAGATCCCCGGCGCCCCGCCCAGGACGTCGACGGCGATGCCGGAGTCGTCGGCGATGGCGGGCAGGCCCGTGGCGGCCGCGACGGCGCGCGCCTTGAGCAGCGCGTTGCCCGCGAAGGTCACCTCGGTCTCGGCGACCTCGGGCACGTCCTCGAACGCGTCGACCGTCAGCACCTCGACGTCCGGCAGCAGCGGGGCCAGGACGGCCCGCAGCTCCCCCACCTTGTGCGCGTTGCGGGTGGCGAGCACGACGCGGGTGCTCATCGGGCGAGCGCCTCGGCCTGCAGCGCAGCCAGTCTGCTCGTCCCGACCAGGGCCAGGTCGAGGAGCGCGTCGAGCTCGGCGCGGTCGAACGGCGCTCCCTCGGCCGTGCCCTGGACCTCGACGAACTTCCCGTCACCCGTCACGACGACGTTCATGTCGGTCTGGGCGCGCACGTCCTCGACGTAGGGCAGGTCCAGGACGGGCACCCCGTCGACGACACCGACGCTGATGGCCGAGACCGACCCCGTGAGCGGCTGCCGGGAGGCCTTGACGATGCCCTGCCCGCGGGCCCAGGAGACGGCGTCCGCGAGCGCCACGTACGCGCCGGTGATCGCGGCCGTGCGGGTGCCGCCGTCGGCCTGCAGGACGTCGCAGTCCAGGACGACCGTGTTCTCCCCCAGCTGGGCGGTGTCGACGACGGCGCGCAGCGACCGGCCGATGAGGCGGGAGATCTCGTGGGTGCGGCCGCCGATCTTGCCCTTGACGGACTCGCGGTCGCTGCGGGTGTTCGTCGAGCGCGGGAGCATCGCGTACTCCGCGGTCACCCAGCCCTGCCCGGACCCCTTGCGCCAGCGCGGGACACCTTCGGTGAAGGAGGCGGCGCACAGCACCCGGGTGCGGCCGAACTCCACGAGGACGCTGCCCTCGGCGTGGTCGAGCCACTGGCGGGTGATGGTCACGGGGCGCAGCTCGTCGACGGCGCGGCCGTCGGCGCGGACGGGGGTCTGGTCGGTCACGGCTCCAGTGTGACCGATCACTCGACGTCGCGCCCGGAACACGCTGCGTCGCAACGCGTGCTCGTTCGGTGAAAGGGCGCCCACGAGGGCCCGCGGGGGTCCATGCTGTGCCCCATGTCTCGACGTTCGACGGCGGCACTGGTGCCCGGTGACCGCGTCGTCACCGGCCTCGCCGACCACGAGGGTGTGGTCCTGCGCCCGCTGCGGTGGAGCCCCCGGCCGCTGTCCCGCACGACGGTCCGCGAGGTCGCCGCGGTGCACCGCACCGGGCCCCTGCGCCGCGTCGTCCTGGAGTTCACCGACGGTGCCCGCAGCCAGGCCGTCGCGGCCTCGGCGCGCTGGACGGTCGCCCCGGCGCCGGCCGAGCGGGCGCCGATGCTCAGAGTGCGCCGAGGTAGAGCGGACCGGTCTCGTCGACGTCGACCAGTTGCGGTCCCAGCTGGGGCCCCAGGAACCGCTGCGCCAGAAGGCGGAACGCGCGGGCGTCGCCCGTCGAGGTGAACCGGTGCCGCGGCTGCGGCAGGTCGTCGGGCCGCAGCAGCTCGCGGGCCGCCAGCTCGCGGTAGACGTCGAAGGCCGTCTCCTCCGCGCTGGAGACGAGCGTGACGTCGTCCCCGACGACGCTGCGCAGCACCGCCATGAGCAGCGGGTAGTGCGTGCAGCCCAGGACGAGGGTGTCGACGTCGGCCGCGATGGCCGGCGCCAGGTACTCCCGCGCGGCCGTCAGCAGCTCCGGCCCGCTCGTCACCCCGCGTTCGACGAACTCCACGAAGGCCGGGCAGGCCGCCGTCGTCAGGGCCAGGTGCGGTGCCGCCGCGAAGGCGTCCTCGTAGGCGCGCGAGGAGATCGTCGCCCGCGTCCCGATGACCCCGACGCGACCGTTGCGGGTGGCGCGCACGGCCCGGCGGACGGCCGGCTGGATGACCTCGACGACCGGCACGTCGTAGCGCTCGCGCGCGTCGCGCAGCATCGCGGCCGACGCCGAGTTGCACGCGATGACGAGCATCTTCACGCCCGACTCCACGAGCCGGTCCAGGACGTCGAGGGCGAGCCGGCGCACCTCGGCGATCGGCTTGGGGCCGTAAGGGGCGTGCGCGGTGTCCCCCACGTAGTGCACCGACTCGTGCGGGAGCTGGTCCAGCACGGCGCGGGCGACGGTGAGGCCGCCCACCCCGGAGTCGAAGATGCCGATGGGCAGTTCGCGGTCGCCGCTGCTCACGAGCCCGCTCACGACAAGGACCTCACGAGCGTCTCCTGGAGGTGGGTGGTGAAGTCGTACACGGCCCACGCCCAGCGCGCGGGGTCGTCCTCGGCGAGGTCGGCGTAGGCGTCGTGCTCGTCGCTGATCCCCAGCCGCGTGCCGAGGGCGAGGCGGATGTCGTTGAGCGCCACGAGCCACGTGCGGGCGCCGTCGGCGTCGAGCTGCACGCGTCCGCCCTGCCCCACGACGGGGTCCAGGCTCGCGAGCACGGCCCGCGCCGCGGCGGCCTTGCGCTCGCGCAGCCCGCGCTCGGTGAACCGGCGGAAGTCCGCCGAGGCCTGCGGGTCGTCCGCGGCGTAGGCGTTGGGGAGCAGGCGCTGCAGGACCTCGTCCTCCGGTGCCGTCGTCGGGCCGTCCGCGCCGAGGTCGGGGACGTCGTCGAAGCCCGCCAGGTCCTCCAGCCCCAGCTCGGCCGCCAGCGGGTCCACGCGGCGGGCGGGACGTTCGGGCACCTCGAGGAGCTCGAGGACCTCACGCGCCAGGGAGGCGAGGAGGTCGGCCTCCGAGACGTGCAGGGTGAGGGAGAACAGGCCGTGCCGGGACCGTCGGAAGGTGGCCACTCACTCGTCCTTCTGCAAGGTCGCCCACAGGCCGTAGCCGTGCATCGCCTCGACGTCGCGTTCCATGGACTCCCGCGTCCCGGAGCTCACGACGGCCCGGCCCTTGGAGTGCACGTCCATCATGAGCGCCTCCGCCTTGGCCTCGGAGTAGCCGAAGTGCGTGCGGAAGACGTAGCTCACGTAGGACATGAGGTTCACCGGGTCGTTCCAGACCAGGGTGACCCACGGGGTGTCCGGACTGGTGGTGAGGTCGGCTTCCGGACGCTCGAGCTCGGTGGGAGCGGTCAGGACGGCGGACACCCGTGCAGTCTAGGCAACCGGACGTGGTGAGATTCCCTGCATGGTGAGCACCGCCCTGCTGACGGACCACTACGAGCTGACGATGCTGCAGGCAGCGCTGTCCGACGGGACCGGCGACCGCGACTGCACCTTCGAGGTCTTCGGGCGCCGACTGCCCGACGGGCGCCGCTACGGCGTCGTGGCCGGCACCGCCCGCGTGCTGGACGCGGTGCGCGACTTCACCTTCGACCCCGCGCTGCTCGCAGGGCTGCACGGGGTCCTGGACGAGCGCACGCTCGACTGGCTCGCCGGGTACCGCTTCTCCGGGTCGATCGAGGGCTACGCCGAGGGCGAGCTGTGGTTCCCCGGCTCCCCCCTGCTCACCGTCACCGGCACCTTCGCCGAAGCGGTGGTGCTCGAGACCGTCGTGCTCTCGATCCTCAACCACGACTGCGCCATCGCGGCCGCCGCGACCCGGATGGTGCAGGCCGCCGGGGACCGCCCGCTCATCGAGATGGGCTCGCGCCGCACGCACGAGCAGGCCGCCGTCGCCGCCTCCCGCGCGGCCTACCTCGCCGGGTTCACCACGACGTCGAACCTGCAGGCGGGCGCCACCTACGGCATCCCGACGTCGGGCACGTCGGCGCACGCCTTCACCCTGCTGCACGACACCGAGGCCGAGGCCTTCCGCGCCCAGGTCGACGCGCTCGGGGTCGGCACGACGCTGCTCGTCGACACCTACGACATCACCGCCGGCATCGCCACGGCCGTCGAGGTCGCCGGCCCGCAGCTCGGGGCCGTGCGCATCGACTCCGGCGACCTGGAGGTCCTCGCCGTCCAGGCCCGCGAGCAGCTGGACTCCCTCGGCGCCACCGGGACCCGCATCGTCGTCTCCGGCGACCTCGACGAGTACGCCCTCGCCGCGCTGCGCGCCGCCCCCGTCGACGGGTACGGCGTCGGCACCTCGCTCGTCACCGGGTCCGGGGCTCCGACGGCCGGGCTCGTCTACAAGCTCGTCGAGGTCGAGGGCCGGCCCGTGGCCAAGCGCTCGACGTCGAAGGTGACCCAGGGCGGCCGCAAGACCGCCGTCCGCCGGCACCGGCCCACGGGCACCGCCACCGACGAGGTCCTCGGCGTCGGCTTCACCCCGCCGCGCGAACCCAACGACCGGCCCCTGCAGGTGCCGCTCGTCGTCGACGGCGAGCGCGTCGAGGGGCTGCCGGACCTGCAGGCCTCCCGCGAGCACCTGCGCCGGGCGGTCGTGACCCTGCCCTGGGACGGTCTCGCGCTGTCCAAGGGCGACCCGGCCATCCCCACGACGGTGCTCACCTCGGAGCGGGAGGTGGCCCGGTGACCCGCGCCCTCGTCGTCGTCGACGTCCAGAACGACTTCTGCCCCGGCGGGGCGCTCGCAGTCGCCGGTGGGGACGAGGTGGCCCGGGCGGTCAGCCAGCTGCTGGCCCGCGACACCGGTGACGGCCGCGGCATCCACTACGACCACGTCGTGGCGACGCAGGACTTCCACATCGACCCCGGGGCGCACTTCTCCGAGACCCCGGACTTCGTCGACTCCTGGCCCCCGCACTGCCGCGCCGGGTCCACCGGGGCGCTGCTGCACGACGACCTCGACACCTCCCGCGTCGAGGCCGTGTTCCGCAAGGGGCAGTACGCAGCGGCGTACTCCGGCTTCGAGGGGGTCTGCACGACCGTCACGGCCGAGGGCGGGGAACTCGACACCGGCCTCGCGGACTGGTTGCGGGGCAACGGGGTCGACGAGGTCCACGTCGTCGGGCTGGCGACCGACCACTGCGTGCGCGCCACCGCGCTGGACGCCGCGCGCGCCGGGTTCCGGACGACGGTGCTGCTCGGGCTCACGGCGGGGATCTCGGCCACCACGGTGGACGCGGCCCTGGCCGCACTGCGCGAGCACGGGGTCACCCTCATCGGGGACCCCGTGCTGGAGAGCTGATCAGCGCTTGACGACGACCGTGCGGGCCAGCTTGTCGTGCAGGGCCTGCTTGCGCTGGTCCCAGCAGGGCCAGAGGAAGTCCAGCAGCAGGTACAGCGGGATGATCTGGCCGAGCATGTCGCAGCCGACCCAGCGCGAGACGCACTGCAACCAGCCCGGGTGACCGGGGCGGTTCCAGTCCCGCACGCGCAGGCGGAACAGCGCCTTGCCCGGGGTCGCGCCGTAGAACCGCAGGGTCAGCACCGTGTAGACCGCGCTGACCGCGAGGTAGACGAACGTGAACGTCCGCAGGGCGCCGCTCTGCGTCGCCACCCCGACCTGCTCGACGTACGCCTGGGTGTTGCCGGCCATGAGGGACTGCACCGCGGTGTCCATCAGGCCCGTCAACGTCTGCAGCGGCGCCCAGCCCGCGACCGTGGCGATGACCGAGACGAGGAGGTAGTCCACGATCCTGGCCAGCAGCCGGAACCCCAGCCCGCCCAGCGCCTGGCCGTCCGGTGTCGCGATGGCCTTGACCCCGGGCGCGGGGTACTGCGAGGGCGGGTACTCCGGGTAGCGCTGCTGCGGGCCGGTGTAGGGGTTCGTGGGCGCCTTGGTCAGCGACGGGGACTGCTGCCGCTGGGCGTGGACGTGGTCGGTCCACCGGGACCCGTCCCACCAGCGCAGGTCGGTGCTGCGCGGGTCGGACGGGTCGGGGTACCACCCGGGGGGCGTGCTCATGGGGAGGAAGCCTGCCAGGTGCTCAGGCCACGCCGAACTCGGCCGGGTCGATGCCCACGGCCTGGCAGATCTCGCGGACGGCCTTCTGCTCGGAGGGGTCGAAGTCGCCGTCGGCGCCGCCGATGACGACACCGACCTGGACGACGGCGCGGGCCTGGTCGGGCTTGCTGCGCAGCTTCCCGACCGCCTGCAGGGCCTCGATCTTGCCGAAGTCGTAGTCCGAGCTGAGCTTGCCGCACCACGTGTCGAACGACGTGCGCAGGTCACCGGCGTTGAAGACCGACAGGACGTCGTTGCTGCCGATGAAGGCGGCGGTCTTCTGCCGCTCCTCGGGCTCGATGCTGCCGTCGGCGGCGGCGATGAGCGCGCAGGTGGCCATGCTGGCCTCGGCGAAGTCCTTGCTCTTGAACTGCCCGACCTTGGTCTTGAGCTGGTCCCCCGCCAGGAGGCCCTTGCTCTTCAGGTTGTCCAGGAATCCCATGCCGGAGCAACGGGTGCCGGGCCGCTGAGGTTCCGTCAGCTGAAGCGGCGGACGATCTCGGAGTTGCGGTCGGTCAGCAGCTGCCGCAGGGTGCGCCGCACGAAGAGCCCGTCGGCGAGGGTGCCGAGGACCCCGGCGGGCGAGCGCCAGGACATCCGGTCGGTCATGATCGTCATGCCCGGCCCCTCGACCTCGAACGTGTGCTCGTGCCGGAAGTGCGCGAACGCCCCGGCCGCCATCTCGTCGACGAACCGGCGGGGCCGCTCGAGCTCGGTGATGTGGGAGGTGTGGGTCAGCGGGAACCCGAGGACCCGCAACCGCCACTGCACCGTCTCGCCCAGCGCGATCCGGCCGCTGGTCCGGCCCGCCCCCTCGACGGCGCGCACCTTGTAGCGGCGGCCGGCGACCCGTTCGACGTCGAGGTCGAGGGACATCTCGAAGACCTCGTCGAGGGGTGCGCGGACCATGGTCCGCTGGACGATCTCGGGCACCTCAGCAACCTAGACCATCGACAGCAGGTGGTCCCGGCGTCTGCGCAGGACGTCGACGGACGCCGACGCCGACGGCGGTCCGGGGACCGCGGAGCGCAGCTTGGAGTACACTGACGCGTGCGGCATGGCCCGGCCCGCGGCCACCCGGCCGACGAGACCGTGGATCTCCTTGCGCAGCAACGCCGCGGTGTGCCAGGCGGCGTCCTCCTGTTCGGGCTCGTCGGGACCGCCGTCCCCGCTCTCGTGGGGTTCCTCGACCGGCCGGGCCGTCCGCTTGCGGATCTCGGCGTCGCGCCGGGACAGCAGGGCGGCGGTCTGCTCGGGCGAGAGCAGCCCGGGCAGCCCGAGGTAGTCCTCCTCCTCGACGCTGACGGGCGGAAGGTCCCCTCCGGTGAGCGCCTTGCCGCCGTGCAGGACGTGGGCGAACTCGGCCTGCGCCTCGAGGGCCTCGTACTCCTGCTTCTCCCCCGGTTCGCGCTCGGGCGGCGGCAGCAGGTCCAACCCGCCCTCGTCGACCTCGTCGGAGGAGACCGACGCCGGCGGCGGGATGACGTGGTTGCGGTCGCTCTCCATCTCCGCGGCCAGGGCCAGCAGCGGGCGGACGGCCGGCAGGAAGACGGTCGCGGACTCCCCCGGCACGCGGGAGCGGACGACGCGACCGACGGCCTGGGCGAAGAACAGCGGGGTCCGGTAGGACGTCATCCACGCCAGGCAGGCCGCGCGCGGCACGTCGACGCCCTCGGAGATCATCCGGACGCAGACGACGAAGCGCTGGTCGGACTCGGCGAACTCGGAGATCTTCTGCGAGGCCTTGGGGTCGTCGGACAGGACGAGCACGGGCTTCTCGCCCGTGACGCGCTGGACGATCTTGGCGTAGGCGCGGGCGTCGTCCTGGTCCGAGGCCAGCACCAGCCCGGCCGCGTCGTGCATGCCGTGCTCGCGCAGGTGGTTCAGGCGCTCGTCCATGGCGGCGATGACGTGCGGGACCCAGTCGCCGCGCGGGTCCAACGCGGTCTTCCACGCGAGCGACTCCACCGACTTCGTCGTGGCGTCGGACAGGGAGGCGGCCACGACCTCGCCGGCGGAGTTCCGCCAGCGCGAGACCCCGGTGTACGCGGCGAACACGACGGGCCGCACGACGCCGTCGGCGAGGGCGTCCTTGTAGCCGTAGGTGAAGTCGGCCGCACTGCGCAGGCCCCCCTCGGACTCCGGGGAGTCGTCCTCGACGTAGGACACGAACGGGATGCGCTCGTCGACCTTGGTGCGGAACGGGGTCCCGGTGAGGGACAGCCGGCGACGCGCGTCGCCGAAGGCCTCGAAGACGGCGTCGCCCCACGACAGCCCGTCGCCGGCGTGGTGGATCTCGTCCATGACCACGAGCGAGCGCTTGGCGGTGGCCCGGGCCCGGTGCAGCATCGGGTGCCCGGCGACCTGGGCGTACGTCGTGACGTAGCCCTTCATGTCGGGCCGAACGGGCCCGACGGCGTTGGTCATCGTGGGGTCGAGCTCGATGCCCGCGCGGTGCGCGGCCTCGGCCCACTGGGTCCGCAGGTGGTCGGTCGGGGCCACGACGACGACGCGGTCCACGCGCCGGGTGTCGAGCAGCCGGCGGGCCAGGGCGAGGGCGAAGGTCGTCTTGCCCGCGCCCGGGGTCGCCGTGACGAGGTAGTCGGCCGGTTCCTCGCGCGCGGGGTCGAAGTAGCGCTCCAGCGCCGCGTTCTGCCACGCCCGCAGGGGGCGGGCGGCCGGGACGCCGGGGGCGTCGACGACGGGGCCGGGGACGGTGTCGGAGAGGGCGAGCTGGGGTTCGTGGTCCGTCGTGCTCACGTCAGGACTTGTCGTCCCCGCCCTTGCCGCCACCGGACAGGGACTCGTAGATCTCCTTGCAGGTGGGGCAGACGGGGAACCGCTTCGGGTCCCGGCCCGGCACCCACACCTTGCCGCACAAAGCGATCACGGGGTCGCCCGAGAGAGCGGACTCCATGATCTTCTCCTTCTTCACGTAGTGCGCGAAGCGTTCGTGGTCCCCCGGGGCCGCCTGCTCCTCGACCTGCTCCTCGCGGTCCAGCACCGCCGTGCGCGACGGAGCCGCGGGCGCCGTGGGCTGGGTCTGGAACGGGTCGTCGGTCGGCGAGCTCATGCCCGCAAGCGTACTTGTCCGCGGTGGGGGGCTCAGTTCATGGACACGTCGCGCGGGAAGCTCGCGACGAGGGCCAGGTCACCGCCCTGGCGGCGCAGCACGTCCCCCCACAGCGCCTCCGGAGCGTCGCTGAAGGCGTCGCGGGCCTCGGCCGGCAGCACGAACCAGGCGCCCTCGGCGATCTCGCCCTCGAGCTGGGCGGCGCTCCAGCCGGAGTAGCCGGCGAAGATCCGCAGCCCGGCCAGCTCGTCGACGATCGTCTCCGGCGGCGTGTCGAGGTCGACCAGCCCGACCGACCCCAGACCGACCGACCCGAAGACGCGCCGGACACCGGCCGGGTCGGGACGGTCGCCGGGGACCGCGACGAGGCCGAGGGCGGAGTCGAGGGCGACGGGTCCCCCCTGGAAGAGCTTGCCGGGTGCCGTGGCGAACGGCTGCCAGCCCGGCAGGACGGCGGCGACGTCGACGTCGAGGGGCCGGTTGACGACGACGCCGAGCGCTCCGTCGTCGTCGTGGTTGAGGACCAGGACCACCGAGCGGGAGAAGTTGGGGTCCGTCAGCGAGGGGGTCGCCAGCAGCAGGCGCCCCGTCAGCCTCGAGGTCTCGCTCACGCGCTCATCATGGCACCGCCGGACCCGACCCCTTGGCGTAGTGAGAATCGTTCTCTACAGTCTTGGGGGTGAACACCTGGCTGCTCGTCCCCGCCGAGGAGGTCGGGCTGCTCGCGCGGCTGCGGCCCGCCGTCCGCACGACCCCCGACGGGGTCCTCGTGGCCCTCGACGGCGCCCCACCCGTCGTGGGCGCCCAGCTCGGCCTGGGCCTGGAGGGGACCCTGCTCTGGTACGGCGGCGGTTTCACGGCCGCCGAGGTGCACCACCTCGTCGAGCACGTCCGGCTCGGCCGGCTGCACGAGCTGGGGACCGTGCTGGCCCACCGCCGGCTGCCGACCCTCAGGCGTCGCGGTGGCGGCGCTTCTCCTCGTACATGCGACGGTCGGCGCGCGCGAGGACCTCGGCCGGCGAGCTCGTGAGGTCGTCCTGGACGAGTCCCACGCTGCAGCGCACGGGGAGCTCGCGGTGGTCGGGCAGCTCGACGGGCACGTCGGCGACGGCCTCCCGCAGCCGCCGGCCGAGGGACTGCGGGTCGCCGTCGGTGTCCTCCACGAGGACGACGAACTCGTCCCCGCCGAAGCGCGCGACCGTGTCCCCGGCCCGCGAGGTCCGGGCCAGCCGTTCGGCGATGCGCACGAGGGCCTGGTCCCCGACGAGGTGACCGTGCTCGTCGTTGAGCTGCTTGAGGTCGTCGACGTCGCAGAACGCGATGACGGGCACGTCACCGCTGCGTCGGGCCCGCGACCGCGCCAGCTCCCAGCGGTCCTCGAACAGCTCACGGGTCGGCAGACCCGTCAGCCGGTCGTGGGTGGCCCGGTGGGCGAGGTCGCGCGTGCGCTCGACGTGCTGCGTCACGTCCCAGCACGACAGCGTCAGCGCCTCGTCGCTCGTCCCGGCGCTGCCCACGAGCACCTCGACCGTGACGTCCTGACCCGCAGCACCCCGCCACCGCCACTCGTGCGCGGTGCGGTCGTCCTGGACCCCCCGGTCCAGCGTCGCCACCACGTCCTCGAGGTCCTCGGGGTGCACCACCTCGGCCAGCGGCCGGTCGAGCAGGCCGTCGAAGAGGTCGGTGGCGGCGCGGTTCGCCCACGCCGTGCGCCACCCGGAGGGTCCGCGGTCGACGAGGACGGTCGCCAGCGGCGAGTCCTCCACGAGGCGCCGGTAGTCGGCGTCCTGCACTGCGCTCCCCCTCGCGTCCCCAGCCCGGTCGACCGGTGTCCTGTGAAGGTACGAGCCACGAGCACACCGGGCCTCCCCAGCGCCGGATCATCGCCGACACGGCGGACACGCTGCGACGCAGCGTGTCCGCCGGTGACTCACCGAGAGGCGCACGCGGTGACCAGCGGCCGGCTCGCGCGGGCGGCGAGCAGGACGAGGACCGCCCCGCCCACCGCGCACCCGACGAACCACAGGACCCCGACCGGCGCCGCGCGCAGGAGCCCCAGGACCGGGGACACGACGAGCAGCGACAGCGCGGCCGCCCCACCCATGGTGACGACGAGCGGGATCCACGTCTCCCGCGCCCGGGCGGCGTGCAGGACGTCGAGGTCGGTGCCCGCCAGGTGCAGCCCCCGGTAGCGGGCGCGGGAGTCCAGGACGCGCGAGGCCTGCGTGACGCCCGTCGAGACCGCGGCGAGCACGGCGGAGATGACGAGGGTGACCGCCGCCCCGGTGCCGATGTCCGCGCCGAGCCGGTCGGCTCCGTCCTGCCCGGACGTCAGCCCCGGGGCGACGCTGAGGCACCCGGCCACGAAGGTCACGAGCGAGACGCCCCCGACGCTGCGCCACACCGACTTCGGGTCCTCCCCCATGCGCCGGGCGGCCAGCAGGGTCTCGACGCTGCGGGCGCGGGCGGCCAGCACCCGCCCCAGCAGCGAGACGAAGAGCGGCCCGACGAGGTTGAAGACCGCGAAGGTGCCCGCGAGCAGCCCGACGAGGACGAGCACGCCCACGGCGGCGCCGAACCCGAAGAGCACGCTGCCGGCGTTGAACGCGGCGACGAAACCGCCACCGAGCAGCAGGACGGGCAGCACCCGGACCCAGCTCAACCCCTTCTGCGGCAACCGCTGCGCCACACCCAACGGGCTGATCGCGACCCGGCGCAGGCTGACCGCGCACGACAGCAGCGCCACCGCGAGGACGGCCCCGACCGTCGCGAGCACGGGCGCGACGCCCAGCCGCAGCTCGGCGATGTCGAAGCTGCGGCCCTGGAAGCGCAGCAGCGCCACGGCCGGCAGCGCGAGGAGGTCGAGCACGACGCCGGCGAGCGCCCCCGCGAGAGCCTGCGCCCCGGCGTCGAGGAGGGCGACGAGCGTCGTCTGCGCGCTCGTGGCCCCCGCCAGCCGCAGCTTCGCCAGCCGCTCGTCGCGGCGGGCGATCGTCAGCCGGGCCGCGGCGGCCCCGAGGGTCGCGGTCGGGACGACGAGGAGGGCCACCGCGACCCACGACAGGAACGGGTAGGTGGGGTCGGCGCCGGGCAGCTGGGCCCGCGCCTGGAAGGCCCGGACGCCACCGGCGACCGTGAGCACCGCCCACGTCGTGACGGCGAAAGCGGTCACGGCCAGGACCGTCGGCACCCGGGACTCCCGGTGGGTGTGCCGGGCCAGCGACCACCACAGCCGCACGGCGGTCACGGAGCCACCCCGGCTCCGGAGGGGGTGGGGGCCGAGAACTCCGACACGACGCGGCCGTCGCGCATGGCGAGCGTCCGGTCGCACCAGCGGGCGACGCCCGCGTCGTGCGTCACGACGACGAGGGCGGCGCCGTTCTCCCGGGCCACCGACGTGAGGAGGTCCAGGACCTCTCTCCCCGTCGCCTGGTCCAGCGCACCGGTCGGCTCGTCCGCGAAGACGACCTTGGGCCGACCCACGAGGGCCCGGGCGATGGCCACGCGCTGCGCCTGCCCGCCCGACAGCTCCCCCGGCCGGCGGCGTTCGGTCCCGGCGAGGCCGAGGCGGCGCAGCAGCCCCCCGGCGCGCTCGGTCGCGGCGGCGCGCGACTGCCCGGCCAGCAGGAGCGGCAGGGCGGCGTTCTCCTCCGCGGGGAGTTCGGACAGCAGCTGGCCGGACTGGAAGACGAAGCCGAAGTCGGTGCGCCGCAGTGTGGTCCGCTGGGCGTCGGAGAGGGCGAGCAGGTCGGTGCCCGCGAGGTCGACGGCGCCGGCGGTCGGGCGCAGGATGCCGGCGAGGACGTGCAGGAGGGTGGTCTTGCCCGACCCCGAGGGGCCCATGACGGCCACCGACTCCCCGGCGCGGACGGTGACGTCGACACCGTCGAGGGCGCGGGTGGGGCCGTAGGCCATGACGAGGCCGCGGGCGGTGAGGATGTCCATGGTTCGAGCCTGCCGCGGCGGCCCCGCGCACCGCGTCGGAGCGCGGGCGGAACCCGCCGGACGCACGTCCGCCCGGGGGCGTAGGCCCCCGGGCGGGTGGTGGTGGTGGAGATGGCGGGAATCGAACCCGCGTCCGTCAGCGTGGTACCAGGGCTTCTCCGGGTGCATCCTGTTCAGCGGTCTGCTCGGCCCCGATGCTCACACAGGCATGTCACCGCCGGGCCCAGCCGCGTTGATTGTCCCTCTCACGTACGCGACCTCCGTGAGAGGTGAGCCCCCTAGCTGATGCCAGGACCCGGGGCGGGAGCACACCCGGGCTGACAGAGTCGCACTCGCTCAGGCGGCGAGGGCGAACTCGGTGCGCTTGGAATCGGCACCTATTGGTTTGCATGGATCGTTGACGAGATGACCATGCATCCTCGACCCGCTTCCCCTGGCTCGACGACCAACGTCGAAACCTGTCATCCCCATGTTCAGTTGTAGCTCAAGCCTACCCTGCAACGGCGGGCCCGTCGCCCGCATTCCCCGTCGGCCCCTCACGAGGCCCGGTCACCAGGACCCGCCGCCCCCGCCGCCGGCCGCTCCCCCGGTGTACCCGCCGCCGTAGCTGCCGCCGGACGTGCTCGCCGTCGACGGCGGCGCGGCCGTCAGGGCGTCCGACGTGCTGGCGGAGAAGCCGCCCATCGACCCGGCGAAGAGCGCGACGTTGAAGGTCGAGCTGCTCGCGGCGCGTCCCTCGTACCAGGTCGGTGCGGGCACGGGGCTCGACAGCAGCCGGGCACCGTCGGCCCACTGCTGCGTGGCGCCCAGGGCCACGGCGTACGGCAGGAGCCGGGTCGAGCGCTCACCGGCGCCCCCGGCGAGGGCGCCGCGGAAGTCGTCGGCCCGGGAGCGGACGTCCAGGCCCGCGCGCGTGCGGGGTTCGGCCGTCGCCGTCGCCACACCCGCCAGGACGACCCCCACGACGACGACCGCGAGGCCGACGACGGCGTAGGTCGACCAGACGGCGAGCGCGACGGTCGCGAGCACCCCGGCGAGGACGACGAGGAGCGCGACCCCGAGCCGACGCAGCACCACCCGGGAGGGGCGGGCGGTGAAGAGCCCGCGAGCCACCGCGTCGTCCTCGAGGAACTCCTTGGTGAGCTGGGTGCCCGCGCGGGCGGTGGTGCGGACGGCGGACAGGGTCGTGCGGTCCGCACCCCCGTCGAAGAGCGTGGCGAGCAGTCGCTGCTCGGCCCGGGAGGCCTTGTCCGTCGTCGTCCGGCGCTCCAGCGCCCAGTCCTCGACCTCGCCGTCGTCCTCGCCCTGGGGGCCGGGCACCTCGGTGATCGTGAGGTGGCCGCGTTCGGCCAGGTGCAGCAGCGTCGCGACGACGTCCTCGTCCCGGGCGTGGCCGTGGACGACGGCGCCCACGACGCCGGGCGGCAGGCCGGTGACGTCGACGGAGGCCGGCCCCGTCGTGCGGTCGCGGCGGCGCCGCAGACCGAGAGCGGTGGCGAGCCCGGCGAGCAGGACCACACCGGCCCCACCCACCGAGGCCGGGGTGAGCGCGAAGGCCCGGGCCGGGCTGAAGGTGTCCACGAGCAGCGGTGGGGCCGGGGTCAGCGCGCCGGCGGGCAGGACCGCGGAGACGGTGACGCCCTCGCCGTCGGCGAGGTCGGTGGCGGAGTACGTCGCCCCCGCACCGTTCGCCTGCGCGGTGCACGGGGACGTGCTGCCCTCGGGGCCGTGCACGCACCGGACGTCGCCCACCTGCCCCGGGGCGTTCAGCGTCACGTCGGCCCGGTCGACGGGAACCGTCCAGCCCGTGCCGACGGCGTCCCACGCGATCTGCGTCGACCCGTCGGGCAACGCGTCCGCGACCGCCGGGACGGTGTAGGTGAGGACGTAGGTCTGCCGACCGGTGACGTCGTCGCGGTCGGGGTCGCCGACCTTGACGTCGAGCAGGTCGCCGTCGGTCTCGGTCTGCACCGCGCTCGCCGCGCCCGTCGGGCTGCTGACGCGGAGGTCGCGGACCGGGTAGCTGCGGTCGTGCGTCTGGTCGTACCGGGCCTGCACCGGGATGACCCGCTCGAGACCGTGGTGTCCGTCGGACCCGAAGTCGTAGGTGATCTCCTCGCGGACCGCGAGGGAGCCGTCCCGGCCCAGGGTGAGCTGGGTGCTCAGCCGGTCGACGCGCTCGCCGTCGTCCGCGGCGGCGGGCACGGCCATCGGCCCGGCCACGAGGACGGCCGCGCCGAGGACGCCGAGCAGGGCACTGCGCACGGTGTCGGACGGCCCGGTCTCAGCGGTGCTGCCGCTGGGACATCGCCCGTTCGGCCTCACGGCGGTCCTGCCGTTCGCGCAGGGTGTGCCGCTTGTCGTAGTTCTTCTTGCCTCGGGCCAGGCCGATCTCGACCTTCACGCGGCCGTCGACGAAGTAGAGGGCGAGCGGCACGATCGTCAGGCCGGACTCGCGCACCTTGCCGGCCCACCGGTCGATCTCGGCGCGGTGCAGCAGCAGCTTGCGCTTGCGCCGCGGCGTGTGGTTCGTCCAGGTGCCCTGCACGTACTCGGGGATGTGGACGCCCTCGAGCCACATCTCGCCGCGGTCGATGTGGGCGAACCCGTCGACGAGGGAGGCCCGGCCCATGCGCAGCGCCTTGACCTCGGTGCCCATGAGGCTGACGCCCGCCTCGTAGACGTCGTCGATGAAGTAGTCGTGGCGCGCCTTGCGGTTGCTGGCGATGACCTTGCGCCCGGTTTCGCGCGGCACGTCGTCCCTCCTGGACCCTGGGTGGCTGGTGAGCCCTCCAGTCTAGACCTTGAGCCAGCGGCGCAGGCTGAACAGGGAGGCGATGATCGCGAAGACCACGCCGACCCCGATGATGATCGGCCCGGTCTGGGTGATGACGTCGGACGTGTCGATGAGGCGCGTCGTGAAGCCCGGCCGGTTCTGCAGGCGCGCGACACCGAAGTTGACCATGCCCCAGAGCGCACCGGAGGCCAGCACGCCGCCGATGAGGCTGGCCACGACGCCCTCGAGCACGAAGGGCAGCTGGATGAGCGCCCGGGACGCCCCGACGAGCCGCATGATCGTCGTCTCCCGGCGGCGGCTGAAGGCCGTGAGCCGGATGGTCGTCGAGACCAGCATCATCGAGCACAGGAGCATGAGCGCGGCCAGGCCGAGCGCGATGTTCGTCGCGACGTCGAGCACCGTGAACAGCGGCTGCAGGATCGCGCGCTGGTCGGGCACGTCCTCCACGCCGGCGACGGTGGCGTAGTCGGCGCTGACCTCCTTGTACTGCTGGGGGTCGACGAGGCGCACGCGGAAGGACTCGGGCAGCTGGTCGGGCGTGAGGTTGTCCGTGACCGCCGGGACCGAGGTCTTCTTGAAGTTCTCCAGCGCCTGCTGCTGGGACTCGTAGTAGACGCGCTGGACCCGCGGGTCGGCCTGCAGCTGCTCGCGCAGGGTGTCGCGCTGGGCATCCGTGATCGTCCCGCCGGGGCAGCGCTGGACCGGGGAGCTGTCCCCGCAGAGGAAGACGGAGACCTGGACGCGGTCGTACCACTCGCCCTTGAGGATGCCGACCTGCTTCTGCACGAGCAGCCCGGTCCCGAAGAAGAACAGGGAGACCATCGTCACGAGGACGACGGCGACCGACATGGTGAAGTTGCGGCGCAGGCCCGTGGCCATCTCGCCGAGGACGAACCCCAGACGCATCAGCGGCCCGATCCGTAGACGCCGCGGTCCTCGTCGCGCACGACGCGGCCGTCGCGCAGCTCGACGACGCGCTTGCGCATCTGGTCGACGATGTCGTCGTCGTGCGTGGCCATGAGAATGGTCGTCCCCGTGCGGTTGATGCGGTCCAGCAGCTTCATGATCCCGACGCTCGTCTCGGGGTCGAGGTTCCCGGTGGGCTCGTCGGCCAGCAGGATCGCCGGCCGGTTGACGAACGCGCGCGCGATCGCCACGCGCTGCTGCTCACCCCCGGACAGCTCGTGCGGCCGGCGCTTCTCCTTGCCGGACAGGCCGACCAGCCCCAGCGTCTCCGGGACGGTCTGGGCGATGACGTGCCGCGGCTTGCCGAGCACCTGCAGGGCGAACGCGACGTTCTCGTAGACCGACTTGTCCGCCAGCAGCCGGAAGTCCTGGAAGACGACGCCGATGGAGCGGCGCAGCTGCGGGACCTTCCAGGAGCGGAGCCGGCCGACGTCGCGACCGTTCACCTGGACCGAGCCCGTGCTCGCCTTCTCCTCCTTCAGCACCAGCCGCAGGAACGTGGACTTGCCCGATCCCGACGGTCCGACGAGGAAGACGAAGTCGCCCTTGTCGATCTGGAGGGTCACCTCGGCGAGCGCGGGGCGGTGCCCCTCGCCGTAGGACTTGCTGACGTGCTCGAAGGTGATCATCACTCCCACCCTATGGTCTGTGGCTCAGCGTGAGCGCCGGGCTCAGGCCTCGCGCTGCCGACGCCAGCGGATGCCCGCGTCGAGGAAGCTGTCGATCTCCCCGTCGAAGACGCCGTCGGTGTTGCCGACCTCGAAGTTGGTGCGCAGGTCCTTGACCATCTTGTAGGGCTGCAGGACGTAGGAGCGCATCTGGTTGCCCCACGAGCCGGAGTCCTCGCCCTTGAGGGCGTCGAGTTCGGCCTGGCGGTCCTTGCGCGCCTTCTCCAGCAGCTTGGCCTGCAGGACGCGCATGGCCGCGGCCTTGTTCTGCAGCTGCGACTTCTCGTTCTGGCAGGTGACGACGATGCCCGTCGGCAGGTGCGTGAGGCGGACCGCGGAGTCGGTGGTGTTGACCGACTGCCCACCCGGGCCCGAGGAGCGGTAGACGTCGACGCGGACGTCGTTCTCGGGCACCTCGATGTGGTCGGTCTCGGCCACGACGGGCAGGACCTCGACGCCGGCGAACGACGTCTGCCGCCGGCCCTGGTTGTCGAAGGGCGAGATGCGCACGAGGCGGTGGGTGCCCTGCTCGACGCTGAGGGTGCCGTAGGCGTAGGGCGCGGCGACCTTGAACGTCGCCGACTTGATGCCCGCCTCCTCGGCGTAGGAGGTGTCGTACACCTCGCTCTTGTAGCCGTGGCGCTCGGCCCAGCGCAGGTACATGCGCATGAGCATCTGCGCGAAGTCGGCGGCGTCGACGCCCCCGGCCTCGGCGCGGATCGTCACGAGCGCCTCGCGCGGGTCGTACTCCCCGGACAGCAGCGTGCGGACCTCGAGCTCCTCGAGGGACTTGCGGATGCCCGCGAGCTCCTCCTCTGCCTCGGCCAGGGTGTCCGCGTCGTGCTCGGACTCGGCCAGCTCGACGAGCACCTCGAGGTCGTCGATGCGCCCGCCCATCTTCTCGATGCGCTCCAGCTCGGCCTGGATCGAGGACAACCGGCTCGTCACGCCCTGAGCCGTGTCGGGGTCGTCCCACAGGTCCGGCGCCGCAGCCTGGTCGTTGAGGTCGGCCAGTTCCTTGCGCAGGCCTTCGAGGTCCGACACCTCCCGGATGGACGCGTACGTCATGCGGAGGGCAGAGATCTCGGCGGTGAAGTCGATGGCCACGACGGACGAGTCTACGTCTGCGAGAAGGCCCCGGACGGCAGCTCCCGCTCACCCTCGGTGATCGCTCGGAGGATCCGGTCGGCCACGACCTGCGGGTCCAGGCCCTTCGGCAGCTTCGGAGCCGAGCCCGCGACGGGTCGCGTGGCCAGGCCGGTCTCGGTGTGCGGGGGGCGGACGTCCAGGACGCGGACCCTCGAGCGCTCCTCGCGCGCCAGGGCCGTGACGAAGGACGACAGCGCCGCCTTGGCCGCCGAGTAGGGCGCCATGCCGGCCTGCGGCTTCTCCGCCACGACGGCCGTGACGACGGCCGCGAACGCGTCCTTCCCCTCCCGCAGGTGCGGGACGGCAGCCCGCAGCAGGCGCACGGGGCCGATCGCGTCGGCGAGGAAGAGCTCGTCGAGCAGGTCGTCGTCGGCCTCGACGGCCGGGCCGAAGGCGACGACCCCGGCGGCGTGCACGAGACCGTCCAGCCGACCGAGGTGGGCGACGGCCTCCTCGACGAGCCGTTCGGGCTCGCCCGGCAGCCGCAGGTCGGCGGCGACGGCGTGCGTGCCCTCGACCACCGGGGCCGTCCGCCCGCTCACGACCACCCGGGCGCCGGCGGCCAGCAACCCCTGCACCAGGGGCCGGCCCAGTCCGCCGCCTGCACCCGTGACCAGGACTCCTGCGTCTCGAAGCTCCACGCGGCACACGCTGACACGCTCACCGCAGGTCGGCCACCGCGGTGGACCGGGCGACGAGGCGGACGGTCGCGAAGCGCGCCGGGAGGAACGCCGCGAACGGGGGCGTGCTCACCCGGACGAGTTCGACGCGGGCCGCGCGGCCGTCCGTCGTGCCGGTGCCCGCGCCGACCTCGACCCCGGGGGCGTGGGCGGCGACGTAGGCCTGCACGCTGTCCCGCACCGAGGCGCGGGTCAGCGGCACTCCCTCCCCGGCGTCGCGCCTCCCCGCGTAGTAGCGGTCTTCGTCGAGGGCGTCGGCGGCGTCCCGGGCGGCCGCGTCCGACAGCGCGTAGAGCTCGGTGCGCTGCAGGTGCACCGCCGAGGCCGATGTCACGACGAGGACCAGGACCGTCGCGAGGAGCCCGAAGGCGAGCGCCAGCAGGGTGATCCGGCCCTCGTCGCGGGGAGTGCTCACGGCGCGAACCGGTCGACGACGGCCCCCCGCCGGACGCTGACGGGGACCTGCAGCGGGACGACGTCGCGGGCGACGGACGGCACGAGCGGCAGCGGGACGTCGACGCGGACCGTCGCGGCCACGGTCGCCTCGCGGGTGTGGCAGGGGTCGGCGCTGCAGGTGACCGTGAGCCGGGCCGTCCGCGGCGCCACCCCCTGGTCGGTGACCGCCAGCGCCACGGCCGCCTCGGCGTCCGCGGGCGCCGCCCCCGTGGCCAGGAGACGCGAGGCCTCGGCCGCACCCGACCCGGCCGCGAACGTCGCGG
Organism: Kineococcus sp. NPDC059986; assembly: GCF_040702905.1. NCBI lineage: Bacteria > Bacillati > Actinomycetota > Actinomycetes > Kineosporiales > Kineosporiaceae > Kineococcus > Kineococcus sp. NPDC059986. Next base: position 97,359 of record NZ_JBFBND010000014.1, read on the forward strand.
CCTGCACGCGCCCGAGGACGAGCACGAGGTAGACGAGCGGGACGAGCAGGAGCAGGCCGACGGCCAGGAACTCCACCGCGGCGCTGCCCTCGTCCCTCACGGGGCCGTCCCCTCGACCAGGGCGTGGCCGCGGACCGCGAGACCGCGCCCCGGTCCGAGCAGCCCGAGGACCGGCAACGGGGCGGCGACGTCGACCTCGACCACCGGGACGGCACCGACCCGCACGACGCGGGCCGTGACGGCCTGGGCGAAACGGGGCGAGAGCGAGGCGGACAGCAGGTCCCGCGTGCGCTGCGCACCGTCGGCGGGTGAGTTGCCCCGCAGCGCGCCGAAGCGCGCCCCCTCCCCCGCGCAGTCGGCGGCCGTGGCACGGACGTGCTGGACGACGGCGAGCTGCACGACGGCGGCGAACAGCAGCGAGAGGAGCCCGGCGACGGCGGCGAACTCCGCCACCGCCGAGCCCTCGTCGCGGCCACCGGTGGGCGGCCGGTTCACAACTGGGTCACGACCGCGTCCATCGCGGTGGTGAACAGGGCGGCGAGCCGGGGGCCCGCGACGGCCCACAGCCCGACGACGAGACCGGCGGTCATGATCGTCACGAGCACCCAGCCGGGCACGTCGCCTCGGTCGTCGGTGGTCAGGTCCTTCAGCACGGGGCCTCTTCCTCTTCTTCTCGGGGTTTCGTGTTTCTCGGGGTTCCGGTGGTCGGGTCTCAGTGGTCGAGCTGGAGCTGGGCCAGCCCGGGGTAGACGGCGAAGACGACGACGGTCGGGAGGATCCCGAAGACGACGGGCACGAGCATGCGGACCTCGGCCCGGCCACCCGCCTCCGTCAGCCGGCGGTGCTCGGCGTCCCGGGCGTCGGCGGCCTGCGCGCGCAGGACCTCCGCGAGCGGGCTGCCGGACTCCACCGCGACGCAGACGGCGTCGACGCAGCGGGTGAAGGGCGGCACCTGCCACCGGCCGGCCAGCGTCGTGAGGGCGTCGAGCAGCGGGGTGCCCGTGCGGACGCGCCCCAGGGCGCCGCGCAGCCCCTCGCAGAGCGGCCCGCGTCCGGCGGCGACCCGTTCGAGGGCGGCGGCGACGTTCTCCCCCGCCGCCACCGACAGGGCCAGCAGTTCCGCGACCGCGGGCAGCTCCGCCACGAGTTCGGCCCGACGGCGGCGGACGGCCGCGTCGAGCACGGCGTCCCGGCCGAGGACCCCGCCGCTGGCCCCGACGAGCATCGCGGCCAGGACGGCCAACGGGTTCGCCCCCGCGGCGAGGACGGCGAGCAGGAGACCGACCGCGGTGGCGGCGCAGGCCCACAGCACCTGCTCGGCACGGTGACCGGGCACCCGGTCGGTGCCGTCGGTCACGGGGTCTAGCACGGCCAGCCGTTCGGCGACCGTGCGACCCGCACCGAGCCGTCGCCCCAGCAGCGTCGCCGTGCGCCGCAGCAGGTCCCGGCGGTCGGCCCGTCCGGGTTCGAGGTACGGCAGGACGCGGGCGTGCAGCGGGACGGACCGGCCCACGGGGACCCCGGCCAGCACGAGGAGCAGACCGCACCCGGCGAGCAACCCGAGGACCGCCCCGGTCACGCGAGCACCCGCCGGGGTGCGGGCAACCGGCCGAGCCGGAGCATGAGCCGGTAGGAGCCGAGGGTCAGGGCGGCACCGCCGCCCAGGACGAACGCCCCCGTGCCGTCGGCGAAGGCGACCAGGGTCCCCGGCCGGGTCGCGAGGAGCGCGAGCACGATCCAGGGGGCCGCGACGGCCAGCCGGGCGGCCGAGACCGTCCAGCTCTGCCGGGCCTGCAGTTCCCCGCGGGTGCGGGCGTCCTCGCGCAGGTACCCCGAGAACGTCCGCAGCGTCGAGCCGAGGTCGCTGCCCCCGACCTGGCGCGTCATCCGCAGGGTGGCGGCCAGGCGGTCGAAGGCGGGGTCGGCGATCTCCTGGCGCAACCGGTCGAGCCCGGCCTCGAAGGACCCGCTGGCGCGGTGCGCCGCGGCGAAGCGGGCGAACGCCGGACGGTGCCGGACGGGCCCGCGCACGGCGAGCAGCGCCACGGCCTCGGGCAGGGTGGCGCCCGCCCGCACCGAGGCCGTCATCGCGTCGACGGCGTCGGGCCACTGGGCCGACGCCTCCTGCGCGAACCGCCCGGCGCGGTGGCGCAGGACCGCGGGTGGCGCCCACGCGGCGGCGACGCAGGCCCCGACCCCGAGGGCCGGAACCCCCGTGAGCGCGAGCGCGGTGGACCCGGCGACGACCGCGGCGAGGAGGCACCCGAGCGGCACGGCGGCGGCCGGGACGTCCGGCCAGCCCGCCGCATCGAGGAGCGCGCGCACCCGGTGACGGGGCCGGCGCACCCGCGGCGGGCGGACCCAGCAGGACCACCACACGCAGAACACCCCGATCCCGAGGAGGGCGCCCACCCGGACCCCGTCCATCAGCAGGCCCCCAGCAGGTCGGCGAGGTCGAAACCCGCCCGCTCGAAGCGGTCCCGGTGCGGTGGCCAGCCCGTGCCGCGGACCAGTTCCCCACCGCGGGTTCCGAACACCTCGGCGGTCTCCACGACGCCGCCCTCGACACGGCCGGGAACGGCGAGGACCTCACGGACACGCCGCCGGCCCGTCGGGTCGAGCGCGGCGTGCACGACGAGGTCGACGCTGGCCGCGACGGCCGGCACGACGAAACCGCTCGTGACGTTCTCACCGGCCAGCAGCGGCAGGGTGCACATCTTCGCGACGGCGTCGGCGGCGGAGTTCGCGTGGACGGTCGCCGCCCCCGGCAACCCGGAGTTCAGGGCGATGAGCAGGTCCAGGCTCTCGGCCTGCCGCACCTCGCCGACGACGAGCCGGTCCGGCCGCATCCGCAGCGCCTCCTTGACGAGCCGCCGCAACGGGATCTCCCCACGACCCTCGAGGTTCGGTTGCCGGCACTGCATGGCGACGACGTCGCGGTTCTGCAGTTGCAGTTCGAAGACCTCTTCGCAGGTGACGACGCGCTGGTGGGCCGGGACCGCGGCGAGCAGGCAGTTCAGCAACGTCGTCTTCCCAGCCTGCGTCCCACCCGAGACGAGGACGTTCAACCCCGCCGCCACCGCCGCGGCGAGGAACCGCGCGGCGGACGCCGTCAGCGAACCCAGCGCCACGAGGTCCTCCAGCCGGCGCGCGCGCACGACGAACCGGCGCACGTTCACCGCCCAGTGCCGCCGCGTCACGTCGGGGATCACCACGTGCAGGCGCGAACCGTCCGGCAGCGAGGCGTCGACGAACGGTGAGGACAGGTCGACCCGCCGCCCGCTGCTGGCGAGCATCCGCTCGACGAGTTCGGCCACGGTCTCCTCGTCGAGGATCGTCGTCGTGAGTTCTGCGACCCCACCACGCGCGACGAACACCTTGCCGGGTTCGTTGATCCAGATCTCCTCGACCTCGGGGTCGTCGAAGTAGCGTTGCAGCGGACCGAAACCCGACACCGCGGCGACGACCTCGCGCACCGCGTCCTGCCGGTCGGGCAACCCCGGCAGCGACCCGTCGAGCGAGCGCAGGTCGTAGTCGAGGACGACGGCGTCGACGAGGGACCGCAGTTCCGCCGCGTCACCGCGGAAGTTCCCCGCCGCGATCCGGCGGCGCACCTGCGCCCGCACCTCGTCCTCGACCAGTCGTACCGCGTCCACTGCGCACCTCCCCCCGTCCCGACTGCAGGCACGGTAGGGGAAACCCGCGGATCGGCGTTCGGGTGATGTGGACAACTCCCCCGTGGACGCCTTCCTGTGGACGGAGGACCGGTGCTGTCGCAGGTCCGTGCGAGGCTCCGCAGGTGCCGTTCCGGATGACCGTGCTGGGGGTGGACGTGCTCGTCGAGGTCCCCGCGGGGACGACAGTCGCGGCCGCCCGGGAGCAGTTCGAGGAGGTGACCGGCCCGTGGCCGCCGGACTGGGAGGAGGCGTGGAACCTGCCCGCCGCCACCGTGCTGGGGTTCCCGCCCCTGCTCGAGGGGGCGTGCTGGCCGCCGACGCCTGCGGACCGAGCCGGCACCGGCGGTCTCGAACTCCTCGTGGCGGCCGGTCCGGACTCCGGGGAACGGTTCACCCTCCCCCCGGGAGCCCACGTCGTCGGCCGCGCCACGGCGGCGGTCGCGGTGGGCGATCCAGCGGTCTCCCGCCGGCACGCCGAACTCCGCGTCGACCCCGAGGTCGGGACGACCGTCCGTGACCTCGCCTCGCTCAACGGAACCCGGCTCCTGCGGACGGGTGACGACTCCGCGCCGTGGGCGGTGGAGTTCCCCCTCGCGCCGGGGGCGTCCTTCGCGGTCGGGGACACCGTGCTGCGCCGCGGCCCGGTCCCGGTGGCGGCCGCCGTCGTGCACCCCGACGGCGAGGGCCACGTCCTGGTGAACCGGCCACCCCGGTTGCTGGCCGACCCCGCGCCCCGGACGTGGTCGTGGCCCGCGCCGGTCCCCGAGGCCGAGGAACCCGGCCCGCCCTGGCTCGGCCTGTTCGTCCCGCTGGCCGTCGCCGTCGTCCTCGCGCTCGTGTGGACACCGCTGTCGCTGCTGCTGGGCCTGGCCTCCCCCGTCGTGGCGGGCGGGCAGTGGTGGACCCAGCGCCGGCGCCACCGTCGTGCGGCGCAGCGCGCGGCATCCGACCTCGCGCAGGCTCGCGCGGCGGTGCGGGCCGAGCACGCCGCCGCGCTGGTGCGGGAGACGGCCGAGCGGCGGACCCGGCACCCGGGCGCCGACGAGGTCCTCGCCGAAGTCCTGGGCCGGGGCGAGCGGGTGTTCCGCCGCTCCCCCGGGGACGCCGACCACCTGACGGTCCGCGTCGGGTTCGGACGGTGCGCCGCGACGACCGCGACCGTGCGCGACGGGGCGGGTCCGGACTCCCTGCTCGACGACGTCCCCGTGCTCGTCGACCTCGCCGCGGGGGCGGTGGGCGTCGCGGGCCCGGGTGAGCGCGTGGCGGCCGCCGTCAGGTGGTGGCTCGCGCAGCTGGCCGCGTGGCAGTCGCCGGCGGACGTCCGTCTCGTCACGGGGCCGGAGTGGGAGTGGGCGCACTGGCTGCCCCACCACGGCGGGCCGGCCGCCGACGGCGACCTGCTCGCGGGCCCGCTCGCGGAGCTCCGCGCCCGCACGTCCGGGACGACGGTGCCGGCCGTCGTGGTGGTCCTGGACCCGGTCGTGTGGTGGCACGCGGACCCGCGCCTGGCCGAACTGCTCACCGACGGCCCCGCCGTCGGCGTGCACACGGTCTGCGTCGGTGCGCAGCGCGCCGACCTGCCGCCGGCGTGCCGGACGGTCGTCGACCTCGGGGCGACGGAGCCCGCGGTCCGGACGGCGGGAACGGACCAGCCCGTCCGCCCGGACGGCGTCGGGGAGGACTGGGCGCTGCAGCTGGCCCGCGCGGCCGCGCCGCTGCGCGACGCCGGGACACCCGCGACCGGCGCGCTCCCGGACGACGTCCACCTGCTCGACCTCACGGGCCGCCCCGGACCCGACGCGCTGCAGCGGACGTGGGACGCGCCCCCGGCCGGTCTGCCGGCCGTCGTCGGGGCGGACGCCGCGGGGGCCGTCGTCGTCGACCTCGTCCGGGACGGGCCGCACACGCTGCTGGCGGGGACCACCGGCGCGGGCAAGTCGGTGCTGCTCACCACGCTCGTCCTCGCGCTGGCGCTCGGCAGCGGACCGGAGCGGCTGCAGTTCGTCCTCGTCGACTACAAGGGCGGGGCGGCGTTCGGCGGGTGCGTGGGCCTGCCGCACGTCGCGGGGCTCGTGACGGACCTCGACGACCAGCTCGCCACCCGCGTTCTGCGCAGCCTGCGCGCCGAGGTGACCCGCCGCGAGCGGGTCCTGGCGGCCGCGGGGGCGAGCGACGTCGCGGCGCTGCCGCCGGGGACGCTGGCCCGGCTCGTGGTGGTCGTCGACGAGTTCCGGGTGCTCGCCCAGGAGGTCCCCGACTTCGTCGACGGCCTCGTGCGCCTGGCCGCCGTCGGCCGCTCGCTGGGTGTGCACCTGGTCCTGGCCACCCAGCGCCCGGCCGGGGTCGTCAGCCCGGAGATCCGCGCGAACACCGATCTGCGCCTCGCGCTGCGCGTCCAGGACCGGGCCGACGCCGAGGACGTCGTGGGTGACCCCCGCCCCGCGGCCTTCACCGTCCCCGGCCGCGCCCTCCTGCGGTCCGGCAGCTCCGGTGCGCGACCGTTCCAGGTGGCGCGGTTGCGCGGACCGGCGCGGGCCGGGGTGGCGGTGGAGGCGGTCGACCTCCTCGCCCCGGCGGCCGGACCCCGGGACGAGGTCGACGACCTCCCCGGCCTCGTCGCGACGGTCCGGGCCGCCGCCGAGGGCCGGCCGCGACCGCCCGCCCCGTGGCTGCCGCCGCTGCCGGCCGTGCTCGACCCCGGCGCCGCCCCGCGCGGCGACTCCCGGGGGTTGACCTGGGGGCTGGCGGACCGGCCCGACCGCCAGGACCGTGCGGTGGCGGCCTGGGACCTGGACGCCGGGTCGCACCTGCTCGTGGTGGGTGGGGTCCGCAGCGGACGCACGACCCTGCTGCGGCGCCTCGTCGTCGAGGCCGGGCAGCGCGACGACGTCGAGGTCCACGTCCTGGACGCGGGGGGCGGGTTGCGCGACCTGGTGGGGACGGGGGGAACGGGCTCCGTCGTCGGCCGCGACGAGGTGTGGCGGGCCGGCCGCCTGCTGGAGCGGCTGCAGGCCGAGGTCGACGCCCGGCGCGCCGACGGCGCCGCGCCGCCCGGGCTGCTGCTGCTCGTCGTGGACGGCTGGGAGGCGTGGTCGGGCGCGCTGGCCGCGGCCGACCCCGTCGCCGCGGTCGACCCGCTCCTGCGGTTGCTGCGGGAGGGGTCGAGCGCCGGGGTCCGCGTCGTCGTGGCCGGCGACCGGCAGAGCCTCACGGGCGCGGTCGCCGCGAGCGCCGGTCAGGTCGTCCTGCTGCGCACCGCGGACCGGGGGGACGCGGCCCTGCTCGGGGTGCGTCCGGCGGACGTACCCCGCGCCGCACCGCCGGGTCGGGGTCTGCTGGTCGTCGACGGCCGGGCCACCGAGGTCCAGGTCGCCCTGCCGGGGCCTCCCGCCCCCGGTCGGCCCGCCCGGCTGGCGGTGGCGCCGCTGCCCCGGCGGTGCCCGCTCCCGGAGGCCGACGGTCTCGTCCTCGGGCGCGGCGGGGACGACGCCGGGCCCGTGACCGTGCTCGTCGACCCCGTCCTGCTCGTGGCGGGCCCACCCGGCAGCGGACGGACGACCGCGCTGCGCGCCCTCGCCGCCCGGGAACCGGGCAGCGTCTGGGCCCGGGACACCGACGTGGCCGGCGTGCGGGCGGCGCTCACCGCGGGCCGGCTCGTCCTCGTCGACGACGTCTGCCGCCCGCTGCCCGACGGGGTGGAGGACGTCGTCGTGGCGGCGCTGCAGGCGGGCGGTGCCGCGCGCGTCGCCGTCGCCGGGGAAGGGCAGGAGCTCACCGGCAGCTTCCGCGGTCTCGGGGCGCTGGCCCGCGGCCTGCAGCGGACGACGGTCCTGCTCGGCCGGGCGGACCACGTCCCGGCGGAGGTCGTCGGCCGCCGACCGGTGGCCGCGCCCGGACGCGGCCCGGGGGCGGGTTTCGTCGTGCGCGACGGGGTCTGGACCAGCGTGCGGGTCGGCGTGCCGGGCTGCCCTACCGTGGTCGTGTGACTACCCCCGGCGCGTCCCTCCGCCCCGCGACTCCGGAGGACGGCGCCGCGATCGCGGGGCTGGTCCGGGAGCTGGCCGAGTACGAACGCGAACCGGACGCGGCGAAGGCCACGGCGGAGGACTTCGCCCGTGCGTTGCAGCCGGGGACGGGCATCGGCTGCGTCGTCGCCGAGGTCGACGTGGACGGCCGGCCCGAGGTCGTGGGGATGGCCCTCTGGTACACGACGTTCTCCACCTGGCTCGGCCGGCAGGGCATGTGGCTGGAGGACCTCTACGTGCGCCCCGAGCACCGCCGCGGCGGCATCGGGTCCGCCTTCTTCGCCGAGCTGGGCCGGATCTGCGCCGAGCGCGGCTTCGGCCGCCTGGAGTTCTGGGTGCTCGACTGGAACACCCCCGCGCACGCCTTCTACCGCGCGCTGGGGGCGCGCCCGGAGGACGACTGGACGGTCTGGCGCCTCGACGGGGAGCAGCTCGTGACGCTCGGTGGCGACGCCCCGCCCCGGTCGTGACCTAACGTGGTCACGCTTGTACGTTGAGCAGCAGACCCTGTCGAACTCGGCCCCGGAAGGACCCCGCCACGTGTCGACCCCCACGACCGGTGAACCGGCCGGCGATCCGGTCGCGGACCCCTCCACCGACCTGGTGGAGCTGCGGGTCCCGGCCGACCCGGCGTACCTGACCGTGGTGCGCACCGCGAGCGCCGGTCTCGCCGCCCGTCTGGACCTGACCCTCGACGAGATCGAGGACCTGCGCATCGCCGTCGACGAGGCGTGCACGCTGCTGCTCGGTCCGACCCCCTCCGACGCCGAGCTCGTGGCGACCTTCCGTCTCGGCGACGGTTCCCTGGAGGTCGAGGTCCGCGGGCCGGCGCGGGAGCTGCCGGAGCGGTCCAGCTTCGCCTGGGCCGTCCTGGAGGCCCTCGTGGGCGAGGTGTTCACCGGCACCTCGGCGACCGGGGCGTGGATCGTCCTGCGGCACAGCAAGACGTCGGGAGCCTCACCGAGCCTGGTCGCGGGGGTCGGGTGACCGGTACGTCGCACCGTTCGCCGGCGCGGGACCTGCCGGCAGCGCGCGAGGGCGAGCACGACGCCGACGCCCCGCTCCTGGAGCGCATGGCCTCCCTCGCCCCCGGCGACCCGGAACGGGCCGGTCTGCGCGAGCAGCTGACGCGACGTCACCTCCCACTGGCCGAGCACCTCGCCGCCCGCTTCGCCGGGCGCGGCGAACCGCAGGACGACCTCGTGCAGGTCGCGACGATCGGCCTCCTCAAGGCCCTCGACCGCTTCGACCCCACCCGGGGCGTGCCGTTCGGCGCCTACGCCGTCCCCACGATGCTGGGGGAGATCAAGCGGCACTTCCGCGACCGGGGCTGGGCCATGCGCGTGCCCCGGCGCGTGCAGGAGTCGGGCCGGCTGCTGGCCGACACGCGCGAGGTCCTCACCCAGGAACTGGGCCGCGCCCCCACCGTGGCCGAGCTCGCCGAGCGCACCGGTCACGACGCCGACGACGTCGTCGAGGTCCTCGAGGCCGCCAACGCCTACTCCACCGTGCCCCTGGACACGGGGTCGTCGTCCTCGCCGGCGCTCGCGCTCGGGGAGGACGACGCCGCCCTGGAGAACGTGGAGAACCGCGAGGCGCTGCGGCCCCTGCTCGCCGCGCTGCCCGCGCGGGAACGGCGGATCCTGGCGCTGCGCTTCGTCCGCGGGATGTCGCAGTCGCAGATCGCGGCCGAGGTCGGCATCTCGCAGATGCACGTGTCGCGACTGCTCCACCGGACGCTCGGTCAGCTGCGCGAGGGTCTGGGCGACGTCGACGGCGGCTGAGCCGACGAAGCCGAGGGGGCTGGCGGGTCAGCGCCCCACTTCGGCGGAGACCGAGGGCAGGAAGAGCGCGACCCCGACGGCGACGGCCGGCACGACGAGCACCGCACCGAGCCACGGCGACCCGCCGCTGAACGCAGGCAGTCCGGCCGCGACCTGCAGCACCTGCCACACGACGAGCGGGGAGCGCGCCCACGTCGCCCGCTGCAGCAGACCGCGGGCGCAGAAGGCGATGCCGGCGGCGAAGGCCACGGCCAGCACGACGACGGAGACGACGGCGAGCGGGGCGCGAGAGCCCTCGACCACGAGGCCGTGCACGAGGTAGGCGGCCCCCGCCAGCAGCAGCAGGGCCTCGAAGCCCACGACCACGGCGATGGCGGTCAGCAGTGGCGGGCGCGGTCGATGTGTCGCAGCCTGGGGCGCGGGGACGGACGGCACGGGAGCACGGTACGGCAGGGGGTGCGCAGCCACCTCCGACCCGCGCCGAGGCCCGTCCCCCGTCGGAGGGTCACCACTCGGCGTGTCGCCGCGCGTGCGCCGGGAGACCATGGATTACCGGAAGGGGTCTGCTGTGTTACGTCCGTGTGACGTACTCGACATGAGTTCGGCACGATCGACCCGGGCTCCCCTCTTGTGAAAGCTCGCACGAGGTGTGACTCTGGATCCCGACGCGATCCCCGACACACGTCGTCACCTGGGAAGTTGCAGGTGAGGAGCGTGCGTCCTGGCACCGCCGGCGCTGCCGGTGCTCAGGGATCCCGCGTGTCCAGCTCGTTTCCGCGAGGTTGACACGTGTGTCCTGAGACCGAACACGCGAGAAGGAGTGGAACCCCCATGGACTGGCGCCACAATGCCGCCTGCCTCGACGAAGACCCCGAACTGTTCTTCCCCATCGGGAACACGGGCCCCGCGATCCTGCAGATCGAAGAGGCCAAGGCCGTCTGCCGCCGTTGCGACGTCGTCGACTCCTGCCTGAAGTGGGCGCTGGAGACCGGTCAGGACGCCGGCGTCTGGGGTGGCATGAGCGAGGACGAGCGTCGCGCGCTCAAGCGTCGCGCCGCCCGCGCCCGCCGCGCGAGCTGACCTGCTCGACCGCACCACCTGAACCGCACGACCTGAGCGAGGCCCCCGACCACCGGTCGGGGGCCTCGCTCACGCATCTGCCCGCTCCGACCCGCGACGGTCAGTTGCGGACGCTGCCGATCTGCGCCACGTCGCGCCGCACCCGCAGGTCCAGCCGCACCTCCGTGCCGCCGGACGCGCTGGCACCGAACGCCATCCGACCGCGCAGCTCCCCCGCCACGAGGGACCGGACGATCTGGGTCCCGAGGCCCGAGCTGCCGACCTGGAAGTCCGCCGGAAGCCCCACGCCGTCGTCGCTGACGACGACCTCGATCCGGTCGTCCGCGGTGTGCTCCACCTTCACCACGACCGTCCCGGCCTTGTCGGACCCGAAGCCGTGCTCGACGGCGTTCGTCACGAGCTCGGTGAGGACGAGGGCCAACGCCGTCGCGTCCTCCTGCCGCAGCTCCCCGAACTTGCCCTCGCGGACGGTGCGGACGCGTTCGGCGTTCTCCATGGCGACCTCGGCGGCCATCATGAGGCAGCGGTCCAGGACCTGGTCGAAGTCGACGTTCTCGTCGATGCCCTGCGAGAGCGTCTCGTGCACCGTCGCGATCGTCGCCACGCGCCGCATGGCCTCCTGCAGCGCCGAGCGCCCCTCCTCCGAGGCGATGCGGCGCGACTGCAGCCGCAGCAGCGCGGCCACGGTCTGCAGGTTGTTCTTGACCCGGTGGTGCACCTCGCGGATCGTCGCGTCCTTCGTCATGAGCTCGCGCTCACGGCGCCGCAGTTCGGACACGTCGCGCACGAGCAGCAGCGCCGCGATCCGCACCGCCGCACCGTTCTCCCTGCGCGTCAACGGGATCGCCCGCATCGACAGGGTCGCCGCGTCCGTCTCCAGGTCGGTGCGCCACGGTGCGCGACCGGTGACGACGAGCGGCAGCGACTCGTCGACGGGCAGGTGGGAGGCGGCCAGGGAACTGGAGATCTCGGCGAGGTTCGCCCCGACGAGCTCACCGATGAGCCCGGCCCGGTGGAACGCCGACAGCGCGTTCGGGCTCGCGTAGGTGACGACACCGTCGGCGTCCAGGCGCAGCATCCCGTCCCCCACGCGCGGTGCGCCGCGGCGGGGCCCGGTGGGGGCGGCGGTCTGCGGGAACTCCCCCGCCGCGATCATCCGCGTGAGGTCGTCGGCGCACTTGACGTAGTTCAGTTCCAGCCGGCTCGGGGTGCGGGACGTCGCCAGGTTGGTGTGCCGGGCCAGGACGCCGAGCACGACACCCTCGCGGACGACGGGGATCGTCTCCTCGCGCACGGGGACGTCGTCGTCCCACTCGGGGTCGCGGCCGCGCAGGCTGCGCGCCTCGTCGAAGGTGGTGTCGACCTGCGGACGCCGGCCCCGCTCGAGCAGGGCCCCCACGACGTCGTCGTAGTGGACGGTGGGCCCGGTCGTCGGCCGGCAGTGCGCGACCGCGACGAAGTGCTGCCGGTCGGCCGTGGGGATCCACAGGACGAGGTCGGCGAACGACAGGTCCGAGATGAGCTGCCAGTCGCCGACGAGCAGCCGCAACCACTCCGCCTCCGCGCCCGAGATCGCGGTCTGGGAGTGCAGCAGGTCCGACATGGTGGGCACCGCACGAGCGTACGGGCCCACCACGACGCGACCTCGCTCAGCCCGCCCGCAGGACGGTGCGCAGCGCACGCAGCCCGACGGACAGCGCCGCCAGGTCACCCGCGCCGGGTTCGCCCTCCAGGTCGGTCATCGTCTGCTGCGCCCGGCGCACCGCCGGGGCGTGCGCGGTCTCCCACGCCTGCACGGCAGCCGCCGCGTCGACGCGAGCCCCCTCCGGCACCTCGGCCACGACGGCCGCGGTGAAGTCGCGCACCGCCGAGTACAGGTCGTCCCGCAGGGCCGCCCGCGCCAGGGACTGCCAGCGGTCCCCGCGCGGCAGCGCGGCGATCCCCTCCAGCACCGTCGTGATCGCGTAGCGGCGGGACAGCTCGTACCAGACCGCCACGATCTCCTCGACGCTGCGACCGCCGGCGTCGGCGACCTCCACGACGTCCAGCAGCGGGAACAACGACAGCAGCGCCACCGTCCGGAGCGCCTCGTCCTGCGGCACGCCGCGTTCGGTGAACCACTCGGCCTCGGCCTGCAGCGTCGCCGTGTCGTCCAGTTCGACGATCGAGCCGGCGAGGCGGGCGACGGCGGGGGCGAACCGGGCGATCTCGACGGGCACGTCGATGCCCTCCGGACGGGTGTGCAGCAACCAGCGCACCGACCGGTCCAGCAACCGCTGGTGCGCCTGTCGCATCCGCGACTGCGCGTACGCCTCCACCTGTCCGTCCAGGGCCTCGACGGCCGCGGCCCGCTCCCCCAACCCGAACACCTGGGAGGCGACCACGAACGCCCGCACCACGTCGGCCGGGTCCGACCCGGTCTCCTCCGCCGCCCGGAACGCGAACGTCAACCCGCCGGTCCCCACCACGTGGTTCACCAGCACCGTCGTGGCGATCTCCCGCCGCAGGGGGTGGTCGGTCAGGTGCTCGCCGAACCGCTGTCCCAGCTCCGCCGGGAAGTACCCGCGCAGGGTCGCCGCCACCCACTCCTCGTCCGGCAGCGCGCTGTCCAGCACCGCCCGCCCCAGGGTGATCTTGGCGTGGGCGATGAGCACCGACAGTTCCGGCATCGTCAACCCACCCCCCTCCCGGGCCCGGCGGTCCAGCTCGGCCGAGGACGGCAACGCCTCCAGCCGACGGTCCACGTCCCCCGCCCGCACCAGCACGTCCAGGAACCGCCGGTGCGCCGGCAGCAGGCCGGGCGCGAAACTGCCTTCCACGCTCAGCACGACGTTCTGGTCGTAGTTGTCGCGCAGCACGAGGTGGCCGACCTCGTCGGTCATCCGCAGCAGCGTCTCGTTCCGGTCGGCCGGGTCCAGCTCCCCCTGCGTGACGAGGTGGTCGAGCAGGATCTTGATGTTGACCTCGTGGTCGCTGCAGTCGACGCCGGCGGAGTTGTCGATGGCGTCGGTGTTGAGCTTCACGCCCTCACCACCCCGCCCCGACTGCGCGGCCTCGATCCGGCCCCGCTGGGTCAGACCCAGGTTTCCGCCCTCGCCGACGACCCGGACCCGCAGGTCGCGGCCGTCGATGCGGATGACGTCGTTCGCCTTGTCGCCCACGTCGGCGTGCGACTCGGTCGAGGCCTTGACGTAGGTGCCGATCCCGCCGTTCCAGAACAGGTCCACCGGCGCGGCCAGGACCGCCTTGAGCAGGTCCACGGGCGACATCGACCGCGTCCCCAGGTCCAGCCCGAGGCGTTGCGCGACCTGCGGGCTGACCGGCACCGACTTCGCCGTCCGCGGGTAGACGCCCCCGCCCTCGGAGATGAGCGTGGCGTCGTAGTCGGCCCACGACGACCGCGGCAGCGCGAACAACCGCGCCCGCTCGGCGTGCGAGGCGGCCGGGTCCGGGTCGGGGTCGAGGAACACGTGCCGGTGGTCGAACGCCGCCACCAACCGGATCTGCTGCGAGAGCAGCATCCCGTTGCCGAAGACGTCCCCGCTCATGTCCCCGACACCGACGACCGTGAAGGGGTCGGCCTGGGTGTCGTGGCCGAGTTCGCGGAAGTGCCGGCGCACGCTCTCCCACGCACCCCGCGCGGTGATGCCCATGGCCTTGTGGTCGTACCCGACCGACCCGCCCGAGGCGAACGCGTCCCCCAGCCAGAAACCCCGCGACACGGCGATCTCGTTGGCGATGTCGGAGAACGTCGCGGTGCCCTTGTCGGCGGCCACCACGAGGTAGGAGTCGTCGCCGTCGTAGCGGACGACGTCCGACGGCGGGACCGTCGTGCGCACCCCGTCCACCAGTCGCAGGTCGTCGGTGATGTCCAGCAGCCCGGAGATGAACGTCTTGTAGCTGGCGATGCCCTCGGCCCACCACGCGTCGCGGTCCACCGACGGGTCCGGCAACCGCTTGGCGACGAAACCGCCCTTGGCCCCCGTCGGGACGATGACGGCGTTCTTGACGATCTGCGCCTTCACCAGGCCCAGCACCTCGGTGCGGAAGTCCTCGCGCCGGTCCGACCAGCGCAACCCGCCGCGGGCGACCTCCCCGAAGCGCAGGTGCACACCCTCCACGCGCGGGGAGTACACCCAGACCTCGGCGTGCGGGGCCGGTTCCGGCATCCCCGCCACCAGCCGCGGGGACAGCTTGAACGACAGGTACGGGTGCGGTTTCCCGTCCGGGCCGTTCTGGTAGGCGTTGGTGCGCACCACCGCCTGCACGACCGACAACAGCGCCCGCAGGATCCGGTCGGAGTCCAGGCTCGCGACCCCGTCCAGCGCCCCGCGCGTCTCCTCGGCCAGCGCGTCGACCAGTTCGGCCCGCTCGCCCTCGTGGCCCGGCCGCGTCGGGGCGAACCGCGCCTCGAAGAGGCGGACGACGAGCCGCGTGATGCCGACGTCACCGAGCAGGCAGTTCGCCACGTAGTCGAGCGAGTACGCCAGGCCCACCTGCCGCAGGTAGCGGACGAGGGCACGGACGACGGCGACCTGCCGCCACGTCAGCTGCCCCGCCAGCACGAGGCGGGCGAGGCTGTCGCTCTCCGCCCGGCCCGACCAGGCCGCCGCGAAGGCGTCGGTGAACCGCGTCCGGGCCGCCGCCGCGTCCGCGTCGAGGTGCCAGACGTCGACCGGCAACCGCAGGCCGACGTCGTCGACCCAGACCCGGCGGCCGTCGTCGCGCGTCAGCTGGTGAGGCCGCTCGTCGGTGACCTCGACGCCGAGGTCGGACAGGACCGGCAGGACGGCGCTGAGCGTCACGGGACTCGTCCGGTAGCTCGTGAGCCGCCAGGACCGGGGTTGCTCGGGGTCCTCGCGCAGGTCCAGGAGGGGCTGGTCGGCGTCCTCCCCGGAGCGGTCGAGCAGTTCCTCGGCGCGGCGCAGGTCCGCGACGGCGCGGTCGACGGGCACCGAGGCGCGGTACCCGTTGGGGATGCCACCGGCCCAGCGCCGCACGAGGGCGGCCCCGAGTTCGCCCGCCTGGTCGCGGGCGTCGTCGACGACGTCGTCCTCCCACGACCGGGCCGCGCGGGCGACGTCGGCCTCCAGTTCGGAGACGTCGACGTCGGTGAGTTCCTCCCCGGCGCGGGCGCGGACGACGACGTGCAACCGCGCGAGCACGGACTCGGAGACCTGCAGGGTGTGCTCGACGGACCCGCCGTCGAACGCGGCCTGCAGCAGGGACTCGATCCGGGTGCCGACGCGCGTCGTGTACCGGTCACGCGGCATGTAGACGAGGCAGGACATGAAGCGGCGGTAGTCGTCGCGCCGCAGGAACAACCGCGTCCGACGCCGTTCCTGCAGCCGCAGGACGGCCAACGCCGTCTCCAGCACCGTCTCGACGTCGGACTGCAGGAGTTCGTCGCGCGGGAACGTCTCGAGGATGCTCAGCAGGTCCTTCGCCGAGTGGCCCCCGGACCCGAACCCGGCGCGCTGCAGCACCTCCGTGACCTTCTCCGCGACCACGGGGACCCGTTTGACGGAGTCGGTGTAGGCCCCGGACGTGAAGAGGCCGAGGAAGCGCAGCTCCCCCGTGACCCGGCCGTCGGCGTCGAACTTCTTGACGCCGACGTAGTCGAGGAACGCCGGCCGGTGGACCGTCGCCTGCGCGTTCGCCTTCGTCACGACGAGCACCTGCGGCTCGGTCGCCTTGTCCCGCACGGGACCGGAGAGCTTGCGCTCCCGACCGCCGCGACGGCCGGGCCGCTCGGCGAGGACGCCGAGACCCGTGCCGGGACGCGCCACGAGCAGGACGTCCTCGTCGCCCCCCTCGGCACCCGGGGCGGTCACGAGGTCGTACTCGCGGTAGCCGAGGAAGGTGAAGCGGTCGTCGGCCATCCAGCGCAGGAACCGTTCGGCCGTGCGGAGCTCGGCGTCGGCGATCCCCTTGGGCGGGTCGATCTGCAGGGCGTCGGCGATCTGCAACGCCTTGGCGCGCATGGGTTGCCAGCCGTTGACGGCCGCACGGACGTCGTCGAGCACGCCCTGCAGGGTCGTCAGCAGTTCGGCGTCCGCCGCGGGCGCCGCACCGTCGACCTCGATGCGGATCCACGACTCGGCCGGTTCCGACGGCGGCGCCGTCCCGACGTCGTGCAGGTCCTCCAGGGTCCCGTCCACCGCGCGGCGGGCGGCCAGCCGCGGGTGCACGAGCAGGTGGATGCCGCGGCCGGCGCGGGTCAGCGCGGCGGTGAGGCTGTCCACCAGGAAGGACATGTCGTCGGTGACGACCTCGACGGTCGACCGTCCTTCCCCCGCCCCGGAGGCGGGGCCGTCGACGATGCGGACGAGGGTCGTCCCGGGGCGCCGCAGCGCCCCGCACCGGACGTGGGAGGCGACGGCGGCGAGCAGCTCCGCCGGCGCCCGGTCGACGAGGTCGTCGGGCGCGGTGTGCGCGAAGTAGTCGAGCAGCAGGCGTTCGACGGCGGTCCCGGAGCGCAACGCGTCGGGCATCCCCTCCCCCCAGTGGTCGTCTCGGGCGGTCGAGGCGGCTCGAACGAGCTCACGGACGCTGCCGGCAGGGGCCGAGGTCGAGGCGGGCATCACTGCTCCGGGTCGCGGGTGGATACGCACTGCCACCCTAGTGGCGACCACGGACGGTCCGCAGGGGGACGCGCGTGGTGGCACCTAGAGTGACGGCGTGCCCACCCCGTTCTCCGAGCAGACACGCTTCACCGCACCGCCCGCCGCCGTGCACGCCGTGCTCGTCGACCCGGCCTTCCTGCGTGCCCGCGCCGAGCGGTCCGGTGCGCTCGAGCACACCGAGGCCGTCACCGCGGACGGGGACGTGCTCGTCGTCACCAGCAGCCGGACCGTGAGCACCGACGTGCTGCCCGCCGCCGCGGCCCGCTTCCTCGGCGGGACCGCCGTGGTCGAGCAGGTCGAGCGGTGGGAGCCGGCGGCCACCGACGGCAGCCGCCGTTCGCACCTGACCCTCGCGATCAAGAACGCACCCGTGACGCTGACGGCGTCCTCGGTGCTGGCGCCGGACGGCGCGGGCAGCGTGCACACGATGGACGGCGCCCTCGACGTGCGCGTCCCGCTGCTGGGCGGGCAGGTCGAGCGGGCCGCGCTCCCGGGGCTGCTCCAGCTCGTGCGGTCGGAGTCGGCGCTCGCCCAGGAGTGGTCCGCCGGGGCGTGAGCCCCGACGGTGAGGGACGACGCGTCAGAGGCCGACGCTGAGCAGGAGCGGCAGCTCGCCGGCGTCGTACCAGAGCAGGTCGTGGCCCTCGCAGGCCTCGACCGCGAACTGCGCGTCCTCGTCGCCGGCGTCGGCGGCGGGCAGGGCGGCGACCGCCGCCCGCACGTCGGCCTCGGCGTCGCCGTCGTCGACGTGGACGCTGGCGAGGTCGTCCAGCGTCAACGGGACGGTCAGCCGTGCCCGGGACCGCTCGGGAGCGGCCCACCCGGCCCGCTCCACCTGCACGGCGGAGTCCGGGACGTCGAGCGCGAGCACGACCCTGCGGGGTGCGCCCGCCGTGGCCTCGGCCGCCAGCAGGCGGACGGACTCCCCCGCCGCGTCCGTCATCGCGACGTACTCCAGCTCCTCCTCCAGGTCCCGCGGATCGGCGTCCGCGTAGAAGTCCCGGAGGGTGGGGGTGACGGTGTGGACCGTCACGGGTGCCGCGGCGAGCTCACCCGCCTCGGCCAGCCGGGCCAGGGTGGACAGGGTCGTCGGCCAGTAGACGCGCACGGTCAGCGCCCGTCCGTGGCGTCGTCCCCGCCGTCCTCGTCGGAGTCCCCGTCGTCCTCGGAGTCCTCGTCGAAGTGCCCGTCGTCCTCGGAGTCTTCGTCGGAGACGTCATCCGAGTCCTCGTGCGAGTCGTCCTCGTCCGAGGCCTCGTCGTCCTCCTCGTCGTCCGAGTGCTCGTCAGGCCCCGTCGCCGAGTCCACCGCGTCGACCGACTCCTCCGCGTCGTCGGAGTCCTCGTCGTCCCAGACCTCGTCGAACACGATGCCGTCGATCTCGTCGAGACGTTCGGCGGCGTCCGTCTCCCCGTCGGCGTCGGCTTCGGCCGCCTTGACGAGCCACTCCCGCGCCTCCGGCGTGCGGCCCACGGAGATCAGGGCGTCGGCGTAGGCGTACCAGAGCCGGGCGCGCCAGGGGGCGCGGCTGTTGGTCCGCAGCTGGGGCACCTGCAGCGACACCACGGCGGCGTCGTGCTGGCCGAGGTCGTGCCGTGCGCCGGCGGCGACGATGAGCATCTCCACCTTGGCGGGCGTCTCCAGGCCGGCGACCTCGGGCGAGGTCGCGAGGTCGAGGGCCCGCTCCGGGCGACCCAGACCACGCTCGCAGTCCGCCATGAGGGGCAGGTAGCCGTCGTCGCCCGTCATGCGGCGGACGGTGCGCAGCTCCGCGAGGGCCTCGCGGAAGTGACCCGCCTTGTACGCCGCGATGCCCGCGGCCTCGCGCACGGCGGCGATGCGCCCGCCGCGCTTCTGCGCGACGAGGGCGTGCTGCCACGCGGCCTCGGGGTCGACGTCGACGAGCTGCCCGCTGGCCACGAGGTGCTTGGCGACGACGTCGACGCTCTCGCTCGGCAGGCTCTGCAGCGCGCGGCGGACGTCGGGTGCCAGTTCCTTGCCGGTCACGCCGTCCGGGATGCGGGGACCGGTCGGACGGGGCGGCCGGGTGTCCCGGCCGCGGTCGGCTCCGGTCGCCCGGACCGGACCGCGGTCGGTGCGACGGGGACGGTCGTCACCGCGCTGCGGGCGGTCACGGAAGGGACGGTCACCACGGTCGGGACGGTCACCGCGCTCGGGACGCGACGCGCGGTCAGGACGACCGCCGGCTCCGCGGGTGTCGGGACGTGATGCCCCACGAGGACCACCACGGACCGCGCCACTCCGGGGCGAACCCTCGGAGTCGTTGCGCCGGAACGGCTCACGCTGCGGCCGGTCGGACCGCGGCGCACGGTCGTCGCGACGGTTGCGGTCGTCGCCCCGCGGCGAACGCTCGGCGGGACGACCCGCGTCGTCGCGGCGGGGACGGTCAGTGCGGGGGCTCCGGTCCTCCCAGGGCCGCTGGGTGCGACGCGGACGCTCCTCACGCGGGCGGTCGTCGCGGGGACGGTCGCCGTAGGACCGCTGGAGACGTTCACCCTGACGGGCACCATCGCGCGGACGGTCCTCACGGGGACGGTCACCGAACGAACGCTGAGGGCGATCCCCGTAGGAACGCTGCGGACGCTCACCCTGACGGGCACCATCGCGCGGACGGTCCTCACGGGGACGGTCACCGAACGAACGCTGAGGCCGGTCACCGTACGAACGCTGCGGACGCTCACCCTGACGGGCACCATCGCGCGGACGCTCGTCGCGAGGGCGGTCACCGAAGGAACGCTGAGGGCGGTCACCGTAGGAACGCTGCGGACGCTCACCCTGACGGGCACCATCGCGCGGACGCTCGTCACGGGGGCGGTCACCGAAGGAACGCTGAGGGCGGTCACCGTAGGAACGCTGCGGACGCTCACCATCACGCGGACGGTCATCACGCGCACGGTCGCTGTAGGAACGCTGGGGACGCTCACCCTGACGGGCGCTGTCACGCACCGGACGACCGGGGCGCTGGTCGTCCCCCGGAGACGATCGACGAGGACGGTCGCGCTCGGAGCGCTCGGACCCCCGCTCAGAGCGCTGGGGGCCGTCGGGACGACGAGGACCACCGGATCGGAAACCACCGCCGGCGCCACCACGAGCGCCACCGGTCGGACGACGCTCACCGTCTCCTCGACCGCGCGAACCCGTTTCTGCCATGCCGAACTCCCCACCGCCGCGCTGAGCGCGGTTGTCCTCGTCACTGTTCACGTTGAGCCCGTCGAACGGGCGGTCCAGCCTCTCACACGGGCCGGAAACAGCGATGGGGAGCGACCTCCGCAAGGAGGCGCTCCCCATCACCCTCACAAGTGTGAGTGGCCGGCGGTGACCTACTCTCCCACCCAGTCTCCCGAGCAGTACCATCGGCGCTGGTGGGCTTAGCTTCCGGGTTCGGAATGAGACCGG